>NZ_MQTZ01000046.1 GCF_001939115.1 Leptolyngbya sp. 'hensonii'
GATATAGTCGTGGCAGTAGGGCTGAGACTATGTTATGGTTTTCAACTATTCCAATTTGACCCAATTGGTAGGGCTGGATGACGATTCCAAGACGCTGGGGTTCACAGGAAAAGCATCTCAGAAGTTTTCAACTATTCCAATTTGACCCAATTGGTAGGGAATTTGGTAGCGATTGCTATCACAACTTGGGCACTAGGAAGTTTTCAACTATTCCAATTTGACCCAATTGGTAGGGTGTTCGTCTGACAGCCCTTTCCCAGAGGGAGTTCTAGCTTTCAAATCGATACACCTTAAAAATAACTGATTTCTAAAGCGGTTGGAAGCCTCCATTGATCCAAATTTCGGTGCTCCAAAGCCTTATCTTGCAAGCTATCGACACACCTCAACCGAAAAAAGCAGCTTTCAGCGATCTCGCTTGGTGCGTCGATTGATTCTTAGACGATATAAACCGAGAGTGGAGGTTGAGGCGGATCGCCCCCAATGACCAACACCTGCTGCACCGCTTGAGGCGACAGCCAGTAAAAACGCACATTGTCTTCTTCGACTTTTACCCGTCGCTGAACATGATGATACAGTTCCTTCATTTCAGCCTGAGACAAAAAACATTCAAACACACTTTTTTGTACCCGGCGACCATACCCCTCCAGAAACGCAGCCAGCTTTGTGCGCCGTTTATTGTTGGGAATGTCGTAAGTGACCACTACCAGCATGAGGAAATGTCTGAAAATTATAAATTGCTTGATGTTGCTCCCTAAATCCCCCCATGCTGGGGGACTTTGATGTCACTTCTTAGCCATCTCTTAGACCGATCTCAAAAACGCCTCATAGGGAATGTCTTTTAGCAATGCTGCTTTATATCGCTGCACCTGAAGATGCATCGCCCGACGATAAGATACGGCTTCCTGTAGGTCAGGATGTTTTACCGATTGGGTAATTGCCTGTTCAAACTTTTGAATAAATAGCCGTCGGGCTGATGCGGCCAGATAAACACCACCTTCTGACGTGGGCCACGTAAAATCGGTAGGCTGGAGCGTTTTGCTATTGATCAGCTTTACCACCAGGCTATCCACAATGGGAGAACGAAACTCTTCCATCAAATCCAACACCAGAGCAGGCATCTTTCGTTCTGTTCCATGCAGATTGCCCACATAGGGATTTAACCCCTCCGCCAAAATCAAACTCATCATGTTGTTAAACAGGAGGGTATAGCCAAAACTCAACAATGAATTAACCGGATCTTTGGGAGGTCGCCGATTGCGTTCTCGAAAACTAAACCCTGGATTGACCAATAATTGCCCCAAAGCAGGAAAGTATCGGGCTGCGGTAATGCCCTCATATCCCCGTAATTGCTCCAAAGAGGTCACTGAACTCAACGACTCAATATCTCGCTGAATGCCCTGAATTGCCTCTGCAACCACTTCTAGCTTCCGTTTGCGATTCAGCCGTAATAGCAATTGCTTTGAGTTCATCAACTTACCCCAGACGATCGCCCTCGCTGTGCAAATTTGGAAGGGATCTTCTGCCTGACGCAAAAATTGATACCGTTCTGCCGTTAAATCTTCAAATTCGGCACTCCACAAATGCCCCTTATACTCCCCCGTTTGACTTAAAAAGATGACCGGAATCTGCTGATTTAGACATAGCCCAATCACTGCCGTACTGACCTGCACTTGCCCAAAAATCAAAATCCGCTCCACCTCTCGAATCGGAACTTCCAGAGAGTCCCCTCTGGGAGGGCTGAGCCGGAATCGTCCCTCTTCCTTGTTCACGCAGGTTCCCTGCTCCACCACATACAAACTCGACATACCATTACTCCATTCCCGTTCAGGGGACTCAATTTTGACCGACGAATCCGATCTCACCCCATACCCCAACACCACAAATAGCGGTGGTGGAATAGGCTGTTGTGCTGCTTTCAATGCTTCTACAAGTGCCTGTTGCATCACGGTTTCCCCCGCTTCCCTGCGATCGACATGGATCAATCGCATCTCCGAACCCTGTCGGGATTCGGGCTTGATCCGTCTGCGTTGGGGAGTGGGTGGCACCACCACGTCGCCCGCAAAGGTATGACCCAAAAATCGAAACCCCTGCTTAAACGTAGTAATTCCTGTTTTATCGGGGTGCAATTCCAGCCCCATTGCTGTTAGCAAAGAGTTCAGGGCTACCCATGCTTCCTGTAACCGCTCTTGACTGCGAGCCAGCACCACAAAATCATCTGCATAGCGCACCAACTTCCAGTTCGGTTGCGCCATTGCCTCATCCAGGTCATCCAGATACACATTCGCCAGCATGGGTGAAATTGGCGACCCCTGCGGGATTCCTGCCGTGGGCAAAAGAATTCCTTCTGGGGTTAGCTTGCCCGTGGTAATCCAGGCTTCTACCAGATCCACCACCCAAGGCGGATCCACCCGCTCCTTGAGTTCTGCCAATAACCGGGAATGCTGAATGCGATCGAAGTATTGCACAATGTCTGCTTCCAGCACCCAGGTATAGCCACGATCTCGCCAGACCCCCACCTGCTCCACTGCCATTCGATGGGATCGCCCAGGTCGATAGGCAAAACTCATCGGCTCAAACTGGGGTTCCATCAGTGGATACAGCACCTGCAACAGGGCTTGCTGCACGAGGCGATCGCGGACGGTGGGCACTCCTAATTCGCGCCAACCTCCCGATCGCTTGGGAATCCAGATTTGGCGCAGGGGCATCGCACGGTAACAGTCTTCTGCGATCGCTCTTCGCAACGTAGAAAGGGCATCTGCCTTAGAAGATCCAAAGTCCGTAATAGTTTCCCCATCCACTCCGGCACAACCACGGTTACTGGCTACCGCATCCCAGGCTTGCTCAAAGTTGGACAGAGAGAGAAAGCGATCTCGGAGGGATGGCAACATAGCTATCCAAGCTCTGGAGTGGGCGGAACAGCGATCCGGCGAGGGAGTCTATCGTCGATTTCGTACAGGCCGTAACCGATAGGACACCTGCACCGCCATAATCTGTCCCGGATTCACCTGGCTAAGGTATTGCAAGGGCCGTTCGGGTCGTGTGCAAGCCAGCAGCATTCCCGCTGTCATTCCCTTGGTTGCTCCCGTGTAGTCCGCAATCACCTCCGACTCCACCAGACCCAGACCTTCTGCATCGGCATAAATGGCATTCACCAATTGTTGAATGTAATTGGGGTCATCCATCAACGCATCTGGCACTACTAGGCTCAACATCTCCCCCGGCATTTCCGGATTCTCTACCCCATAGGCTCCGTAGTGCAGCCGCAAAGTTTGGGTGATTCCCTCAGCCGTCAACCGCTCTGCCAGCTCCGTTGCATAGGGCAAGGATTTTTCCGTACAAATCATCCAGCAATCCTGCACATGGGGCACTTGTCCCTGGTTCCAGTGGAACCTGAGTGCCTCCTCAGCAGGAGAATGGGGTTTCGGACTCATCGCTACAATCAACCCTGGATAGGTGCGTTTCAGGGGCACAACGTTCGCCTGGGGCACTTCCACGGCTGCAAACAGGGGCGATCGCCCCAACTGACTCATCAGCCAGCGAGACAGGTCTGTCCCATAGGTTAACCCTAGCAAGAACAGCAGCAACCCCCCCGTCAACGCTCCCCGAAACCAGGCTTGTTGAATCCCCCAATGGGTTTCTATCCAGGTTCCCAGCCAATCCCAAACGAGATAAGACACCCCATCCGACACAACGGTAAACAGCAGGGTTCCTACCAGAAAGAATGCCAAAAAATTCTTGGTGGGATCGGCGATCGCCCGAACTACCCAACTTGGTTTTGTCATATAGTCTTCTCCTCTTCGTTACGTTGTCCCCGGCTGTCTCTGTCCCTCTTACCAAGGGAACTACAAGAGGGTGGCTGGTTAATTGCACCCAGTTACTGGATTGAGTGGACAGTAATATTTTTCAGTAATGACAAAGAATTGCTTAAATCTAGCCTGCTTTGGCTGATTCGCAACTACGGTAATAGCACGGTAAGCTTAAACTGTTGGCTTGATCACGAGACAGTTCAAGCGTTTTAGAGACGTTTGAGCTACCAAATTAGATTTGCCGTGCTAGTAGAGTGAGCTAAACCCAATCGTGTAATCCTAGTGGTTTGCGATTCTATATTAAATTGCATTTGGAAGCCCCCCCTTCCAGAAGGCTGCTACAGTAGCTCCGTCACGCTTATACTGTTTCTTCCTCAGCCATGACCCCACCTGTCTATACGGCTATCACCTTCGCCCCCGTGCAGGGGTTCATCGAAAAATCCCGCAAGCTCAAAGACCTGTATGGTAGTTCCTTTATCCTGTCCTACCTGTCCGATCGCCTGTGCAAAGCTGCTCAACACCACCTTGTTGGAACGGAGCGATTTGAACGTCATCTTGCCGGAACGGAACGGCTCGTATGGCCTGAAGATCCCGTTGTTTCTCCAGCCCTGATTGATGTTGCTCAGGGAACCCCTAACCAGATTCTCATTCGAGGTGAGTTTCCCTACTCAGAAGCCCACGATGCCTTCTCCTCCGCCTGGACGTGCATTGTTGAAACCTGTCGCCGCTGGATTGAAACCGAGATTCCCCACACCCGAGGCGGAGATCGCTGGGAATACGAATATTGGCATCGCTCCTGGCAAGCCTGGGCAAACCATGCCTGGGAATTCTTTTGGGCAACGGGAGCCAGCTCCGACGACGCAAAAGCCGCATTGAACGATCGCAAATTTTCCCGCGCCTGGGTTGGGATTAACTGGACGGGTGAAAGCTCCTCGCTTTCAGGGATTGACAGTCGGGCATGGCCTCACCCGGGCAAGCACAGGCCCTACAGTCGTCCCCAGCGCGAAGAAGATGCAGAAGTGCGCGCCTTCTACGGTCAGCTTAGTGACCTGTTGGGAAAGGCAACCATTACCCCGCGTGAATTCCTCAGTATTCCAGAACTGGTGAAGCGTTTGATCACCGTCCGGGAAGTAGTGGACTTCCAGATTGGGAACATAGAGATCCCCCTGTCATTTCGGGATTTGAATCGCCTTTCAAACAAAACCGATGATGCGGTCAATCAGGAGGACGAAAACGCCAATCGAGAAGAGAATAAGCGATGGACAGGCTGGTTTCAAGGAGATGGCGATCGGGCAGGTGACTATCTGCGCGACAAAGAGGATGATGAATTACATCAATTCAGCCAGGATATGCGAATGTGGGGGCGCGACCTGTGGAAACACCTTCCGAAACAAACCTTTACCACCCCGCAACAGAAGAAGTTAGACAAGGACGGACGCATTATTTACGCCGGAGGAGACGATTTTTTAGGGGTACTCTACCGGAATCATCCCTATCCAGAAATAACCCCGCTGGAATGCTTGCAATGGTTTGAACGCTTCAAATCCACCATCTGGAAAGAGACTAAACATCCCATCACCGTCAGCGTTGGTTTTGTTTGGGCAGCCCCTAACGTTCCCCAACGCGATGTGTTGCAACACTGTCGTGAAGCCGAACAAGCTGCCAAACGCGCCGGACGCGATCGCATCGCCTTTCGCATCCTGTTTAACAGTGGCAACTATCTGGAATGGGTCTGCCCCTGGTGGCTCCTGGAAGGCGACTTTTCCCAGCTTCCCACCCCACCCGACTCCACTCCCCAGGCAGGGCTGCTGGCTTCCTACTGCGATCGTCGGGGCATTCAGGGACATGAAAACAGTCCCAACTGGACTCACATTTACACCGATGTTGCCACCCTGGAAGCTCGCCACGCCTTTCAATCCACAACCGTTGCCCTGGGACTGATCGAAATCTATTTTGGCAAAGCCTATCGCCAACTGATAGAAAACCCGGAAATTTGGTGGAATCGCGATGGAGAGAAAAAGCAGCGAGAGTTCAGCGGCATTTTGGGCGATCGGGCTTCCTTCAAAAAGGGCGATCGGATCGAACCCACTTTTAACGAATGGGTGATTAATCTCGCCAAAGTTGGCTTTCACCTGACCCAATCCCTCAACGAAGTCACCCAAGCCGCCTGAACCATGACTGCCAACTCAAACCCTCCCTTTCACTACCTGATTGCGATCCATCCCCTCGGGCTCCTGTATGGCAGCGCTGGACCTTTCCTCTCCCCCGAAAATCTGGTCGGACGGGCGGGGAACAGTTTTCCTCCCAGTGCTGCCACCCTATCGGGTATCTTCGCCGCCCATTACGGCAATGATAAAGTCCAGGATCTCCAACTGGCGGGTCCCTTCTGGTCCCAGACAGATACCCTGGACAGCAATAATGATGATCAAGATTTTTTCGTTCCCACTCCGTTCATTTATCTGGTGGAAAAGGGGGAAGCGACGATCGCCCAAACGCTCTCCTGGCAACCCCAAGTCGATAACCCAGAGCAATGGGGATGGCGCAATCAAAACGGTGAACTCCCCATCGGCAAGTTCGATTCCCAAACCTGGCTCTCCCTCCGTCAGTGGGACAATCCCCAATCCATCCAACGGGCACCCTGGAAATTTCTGCCCCACCTGCATCCCCGGTTGGAACTAGATCAACGGCGAGTTGCGGCTCCTCGTAGGGATGTGCCAGATGATGAACCCAATACCCAGGGCAGCCTGTTCCTGGAAAATGCGGTGCAATTGCCGTCGGATGTTTGCCTGGTGTATCTGTCGAATCAGGCTTTGCAGGATGGCTGGTATCGCTTTGGGGGGGAGGGTCACATCGTTGAAGTGACCTGTCATGAGTTAGGGAAATTCGTCAGCGATCGCCTAGTTCCCCCCTCCCTGGGCTGTGCCTTTGCCCTGATTACTCCGGGGGTGTGGGGTTCCAATCGCTTTTCTTTGCGTTATCCCGATGTCTGGCGATCGGAACTCTACCACGATGCCCAAACTGGACAGGAATCGATCCTGACCGGGAAACCCATTCCCTGCCGCTATCGCATGGGAGGCAAAGGTGCAGTCAAACGCCTTTCACGAGGGCGCTACGCTGTCCCTGCTGGCACCGTTTACGTCATGCGTGGCCCTCAGCCTCCCTGGCACCAGTGGACATCCCACTGGACTACCGACCTGTTTCCGAAAGAAGGCCCGCACCTGAATCGCTGGGGCTGCGGGCTGGCCCTTCCCCTTCCTGCTACCCTATCACTCCAGGCGCAGGCTGCCTGAATTGTTGCTTTTTCGGTTTTATCCAATCAACTTCTAGTTTATTCAATCGACTATGTATCAAAAAGCCTACGGTATCATCGAAACCCTGGCTCCCCTTCATGTGGGAGCAACTGCTGGAGAGGAAAGCGGTAATTTGAATCTGATTTTTCGAGATCAGTTTACGCAAACCGGAATTATTCCTGGAAGTTCCATTCGAGGACGGTTTCGTTCTGAGATGCGGCGTGACTTGAAGGGAAGTGAAAACGAATGGTATGGCGCTCCAGCAGAGACAGGAGAATCAGACTCAACAACAGAATCGATCGTGAAATTTGAGTATGCTTCTTTGTTGTGGCTACCCGTTTTTTGTCCTGGACAACCTGTTGTATGGGTTAGTTCTCCAAAACTGTTGAAACGCTATCAACGCATTGTGGGGGGTGAACTTAAAGATGCCAAAATTCCTACAAAGTACACAGGATCTTCAGCACTGAAACCGCTCAATGTAGAAGGCAAAAAGAAACTTTTCTTTAACTTTGGTTTTCTGGAATTGAAAGAAACCACCAATTTGAAAGCATGGTTCCCCAGTGGTGAAGAATTACCTGCGGTCATTGTTGGCGATGATGAGATTGGCATGATTCACGATATGGCGCTATATCGTCAAAGTCGGGTACGCCTGAAGGATGATGAAAAGCGGGTAGACGGGGGCGGGTTCTTCAACACTGAAGCACTGCCGGAGGGAACGATCATGGTTTTCCCGATCGCCATTCGAGAGACTGATTCTAAAACCCCTTGGAAGCCCTTCGGAGAGAAGAAACAGAGTGGCGAAATTTACCTGGGTGGATTGGAGTCGATCGGGTTTGGTAATTGTCAAATTACGATAAAAGGTGAAGGAGTAGCCGCATGACCTGGAAGCTATACGAGATCGATCGCACAGCCCATGATCTGGTCCTGGAATTTCGAGATCGGGAGGTGTTGGGTGAAAGCCACAAAATGCGGGCTACTATCGCCTATGGACTGGAGCGTTTCTGGGGTGAGCATCTGAGACTCTCTCAAAAAGAAAAAGAGCGAGACAAGTCTGACTTTTGGAAAGCAACTTGGGATGCTCTCTGCAAGGTTATGAAAGATGCAGGAATTACAGTCCCCAATGATTCTGTCAATCCTCGTAATACTTCAGAGATTAAATCGATGGCAGCTAAATTATGGGATGAGCGAGTTCTGACGATTGAACAGCGAAAAGTCGCTCTGGCTGTGTTGATAGAAATTTGTGACAGTCTCGTTTGGTGGACACAACGGTACAAAAAATAGAATTTTAGGAGAGTTAGTATCATGCCAGCGGATGATTATGTGCCGTTGATGTTTCAGGCGCAGGTAGAAGGGCGATCTCAGATTCAGCGTTTGATTCCTAGCCAAAAGGCAGATCAGCAAGCCTATGACTGGGCGAAGCAATGGCAAAAAGGCTGTGACAAAAACAATGTGCCCCAGTTTGAATCGCACATTCAGACTCGTAAATATCAATTCACCTGGCGTATGGTCACAAACAGTGGTCAGGATGCAGGGGTAATTCGCCCAGTGATTGGAGAACGGGGGTGGGCTTATTTTCCTGGCTCCAGTATGAAGGGTGCGTTTCTGAGAGCCTGTAGGCAACTTTGCCCTGCGGATGAAGTTCTGTTATTCTGCGGTGGCAAAGATAAAGACGGAGAATTGCATCCCGGTATGTTGCGCTTTCATGGAGGATACCCTAACGATGCTGAGTGGCTAGATAACTCACTAGTTGACGTGGTGCATCCTCAAGAAGATTGGCAAAGTAAAAATCAAGGAAATCACAGCGCATTCATCCAAATTTCTTTGCACCAACCGACCTTTGTATTTGGAATTTCCAGTTCAAAAACATTGACCTCTGAGCAATGGGAGTTGGTCTGGAAGGTATGGCGAACTGCCTTAGAACAAGGTATTGGATCCCGTGTGAGTGCAGGCTATGGTCAGATTGCGACTCATAGCGGTAATAAGTTGGTAGGGTTTAGTCTGTCTGGTGAAGGACCAGCTTCCAAATTAATCGACGGGCAGGAAGAATTTCGTCCCAATCTATTTAAAGCGGCTCTGCGAGGGCACACTCGACGCTTATTTAATGGCATTACTGATGAAGCAACGGCTGACCGAATCACAAAGCTGCTATGGGGTGGCATTGGGCGGGGAGAAGATGCCATTGTAGGTCTGTTGGGTATTTCATTTAATGCACCCAATCTAGAGTTGGAAGAATGGCAATCGCCCGTTCATCGTAATAACGTGGTTCCTATTTATGAAACTGGAGATGCTGTTCTAGATGTGTTGCTGATGAAGTCTGACTTGACCTCTGAACAACAGGATGAGTTAAAACAATTCATCATTCGCCTGATGAAATTTGCCATGCTTCTAGGAGGATTCGGCAAATCTTGGCGACGGGCTTATCATCCTCACTTTTTCCCAGCCTATAAACGCCAACTGATTGGTTGTCATTGGGAATTCACAAAGCGATCGTATCCTTTGTACATTCCCTTTGGAGAAGACTTAGCCGCAATAACGAAATTTTTGGATACTTTTCACGATAAAGGGAAAGAACTTTCCTGGTTACAAAAACTTGAGCCTCAAGAAAAGCTAACCCCTGGAATTCGAGAAGCTTGGCATCAAAGCAATGTACAAGTTTGGGGGCGACTAGCTAGGGATAAAAAAGACAGCCTTGCTATTCGGTGGTTACACGAGCCATATCAGGGAGCAAAGTCAATCAAGCATTCGGAACTTACCGGATGGTCAAGCAGGAACGATCTCCAGCCTAAAACGAAAATTGGACGTATTTGGCATCGACTGTATCCTCGATTCCATAGGACTCAAAATAGTGATGGTAGACCAATCTGGAAACCCACAACGCAATATGCAGAATTGCTGACCATTTTCCCAGATGATTCAACCGTGTCGGATGACTTCTTGGATTTTTTGGGTAGAAAACCCTACGGGTTTAAGCAACTTTGGGGAAATCAGTAGTTATGCCTTTATAACTGAACAGTAAAACTTGCGCATTTGGCAAATCAGTTGTGTGCAGAGCGTTCAAAGCCGCAATCCGATCGCCGTTGCTCCCTGCGGCTTCCTGATCTGTGATCCAGGACCGTTACTCTTCTTGAAAGCCCGTAATGAGATTTGAACTCATGACCTCTTCATTACCAATGAAGTGCTCTACCCCTGAGCTATACGGGCAAAGCGTTCAGGATCCAAAATCTAAAGCCCCAGATTTGAACCCTAAACGAGTGCGTGGATGGGCCGGGCTAGATTCGAACTAGCGTAGGCGTAGCCAGCGGATTTACAGTCCGCCCCCATTAACCACTCGGGCACCGACCCCCTCGTCCACGATTTATAATCCTACCATAACAATCCCCTAATGGACAGCTCAATTATTGAGTATTCCCACAATTCAATCAGGTTGGGTTTTGGAGTAGCCATGGCGGTAATCCCTTCCGGTGTCGATCGGGCTAATTTTTTTGATCAGAAAAGCCCCTGAAAGACCATGCTCTCAAGGGCTTTATGCTAAGCGGGCAGCGGGAATCGAACCCGCATGATCAGCTTGGAAGGCTGGAGTTTTACCACTAAACTATGCCCGCCCGATCGGGTTTACTAACCAGGCATAGACTAAGCTAGCACAAATCAGACTTTTTTCGCGATATTCTTGGTTCAGTCCCGATCGTGACTTGAGACTCAAAGCGCTATAGTGGGGTGAATGCTCAGGGAACAAATCTAAACTATGGAACCTATCCTTGCTGCACTGGCACTGGTAATGGTCGGGTATACGATCGGCTCCGTGAAGATTATCAATGAAGGCAGCATGGCTCTGGTTGAACGTCTGGGCCGCTATCACCGCACCCTCAAACCGGGGCTTAACTTTGTGGTTCCCGTGCTGGATGCGATCGTGATGGAAGACACCACCCGGGAGCAGGTCCTCGACACACAAGCCCAGATGGCAATCACGAAGGACAACATTTCGATTGAAGTGGATGCCGTGATTTATTGGCGAGTTCTGGATCTGGTGAAGGCTTACTACTCGATCGATGATCTGGAAGGGGGAATTAAAAATTTAGTGTTAACAACCATTCGATCGGCGGTAGGCCAGATGAACCTGGAACAAACTTTCAGCTCCAGGAATGAGATCAACCGCATCCTACTGCGGGAGCTGGATGAGGCCACTGAACCCTGGGGCGTCAAGATTGTGCGGGTGGAGGTTCAAAATATTTCCCCGCCCCGATCGGTGCTGGAATCCATGGAACTGCAACGGGCAGCCGAAATCAAACGACGGGCAGCCATTCTGGAAGCAGAGGGAGAACAACAGGCATCCATTAAAAAAGCAGAGGGAACCGTGCGGGCAATCCAGTTGCTCTCGGAAGTACTCCGCTCCCAGCCTAATAGTAAGGCAGTCTTACAGTTCCTGGTGGCCCAGGATTATGTCGATGCCAGCTATAAATTGGGTGACAGTCCTAACTCAAAGGTCATCTTCATGGACCCGAAAGTAATGACGGAGGCGCTCGAGAACCTGATTGAAACCCCTACAGCCACTGACTATGCCAACTCTGAAATCCCAGATCTCAATTCCCCCTCCGGTGGGTAAGCTGGCTTGGTGCAACAGCGACAGTCCTGAGCCGTTAATACAAACCTTTAAAGTTTTCAGTAATATTTTTAATGAAATTTCCTTAAAACCTTATATTCATCGTATAACAGTTCTCACTGGCATAGACGTTACGCTTGTATTCCAAAACGGTTGCCTCATCAGGGTTAGAGATTTAGTAGCCGTCATCTTCTGAAAGCTGTGGATTCCTTACCAGTTTCGGTTTCCAAGCTGAGGGTAGTCCCCTTATTGCGGATGAAATTCTGGCTGCCGGACGCGATTCAAGTGGCGTTGCTGAATCACGCGGTATGATTTGTCCGATCTGAACGTGAGCGAGACGCTCCCACTCCCTATCAATGCACAACTCTATTAGTATGAGCATCTTGCTCGCGCTCCTGATTCCTTCCTTCGTTCAGCAACGCCATTCAAGTCACGCTTCTGAGCACGAAGTGCTCAAAATTCTCGTCGGGTACTTTTGATTCCTGGATAGCTCCAGATGAGGTATCTGCTCCGGTTCATTCCTCAAGTCACTCCCCTTTCACTCAGGAAAATGCCACTCCAGACAGTGCTGGTGGTGCCGTTTGTCCTGCAAATTAGTCTGGCTGTAGGGTTGACAGGTTGGTTCTCCTTTCAGAACGGACAGGCCGCCGTGAATGATTTTGCCACCCGGTTACGGGATGACGCCACAGCCCGCATTCAAGGAAAACTGGAAACTTACCTGGAAACTCCCCATTTAATTAATCGCCTCAATGCCAATGCGATTCGCTTGAAGCAACTGGATCTGCAAAACCCAGATGATCTGGAGCGGCATTTTTGGTCCCAAATGCAGATTTTTACCTCGGTCAATTCCATTTCCATTGGCCTGGAGAATGGTGAATTTGTGGCCGCTGGCATCCCTGGAGAAGGGAAAACGTTATTCGTTGCGCGAGCAGGTTCTTCGACGGGTCAACAGTTTCATATCTACGAGATGGACGCAAACGGCAACCGGGGCCGTCTGGTAAGACGGGCTCCCACCTATGATCCTCGTCTGCGCCCCTGGTATCAGACTGCCGTGCAGACTCGCCAACCCATCTGGAGCGAAATCTACACAGACTTTGCTGAGCTCCGGTTAACAATTACAGCCACCTATCCCCTTTACTCGAAACAGGGCCGTTTGGAAGGCGTATTGGCTAATGATCTGGTTCTCTCTCGGGTAGGTCAGTTCCTGCGCGACATCAGAATTAGTCAGACCGGGGAAACTTTTATTCTGGAACGATCGGGGCTCCTGGTGGCAACCTCAACCGCAGAAAACCCCTTTCTGGCCCAGCATAATCAGGTGAAACGGATGACAGCGGCTTCCAGTCAAAGCCCTCTGATCCGCTCTACGGCTGACTACCTGACGCAGCACTTCCAGGATCTGCATCGCATTCAAGGTCCCCAGCGCCTGAAATTTGACTTTCAGGGCGAACAACGATTCCTTCAGGTGACTCCTTTGCAGGATAAGTATGGACTAGATTGGCTCATCGTGGTGGTCTTGCCTGAGAAGGATTTCACAGAGCGCATCCAGAATAATAATCGTCTGACTGCGTTCCTCTGTCTGGCCGCGTTATTGCTCGCAAGTGCGATCGGGATTCGGACCTCCGCCTGGATTACTCGTCCTATTCTGCAATTAAGTGATGCGGCGAAAGCCTTTTCCCAGGGAAAAGGGGCACAACTGGTTCCTGTGAATCGGCAGGATGAACTGGGAATGCTGGCCCAAACCTTTAACCAGATGCAAACCCAACTGGGGCGAGAACGTCGCCTCTTTACGGGCGGCCCCGTTGTGATTTTCCGCTGGGCGATTCAGCAACCCTGGCAGGTGGAATATGTGTCTGCCAATGTGGTTCAGTTTGGCTACCAACCGGATGACTTACTCAGCGGCAAGATTTCCTATGCCAGTATTGTCCATCGGGAAGATATTCCCCGCATTCAGGCCGAGTTGGATCAATATAGTATTGAGGATGTCAATGCCTTCGAGCAGGACTATCGCATTATCCGGCCAGATGGAGAAATTCGCTGGGTCTATGATTTTACGGTCCGGGTCCGCAACGCTCAGGGACAGGTCACCCATCATGATGGCTATGTGTTGGATATTACAGAACGTAAGCAGGCCGAACAGCAGGTTCAGGAACTGAACAAAAACCTGGAACAGCAGGTTGAAGAACGGACGGCAGAACTTCAACAAAAAGTTCAGGAACTTCAAGATCTGTATCAACGCCAAGATGAATTTCTCCATGCAGTTTCCCATGACCTTCGAACCCCTCTAACCGGAACGTTGTTGGTACTCAGGAACTTGCTAGAGACGCCCCAGGAGCATCAAGAGGGATTACCGATCTACGCTCCTGACTCCTCTATTTCCCTTTCCCCAGCCTCTATTTCCGTTTCAACTAAGCTCCTGGACCGGATGATCCAAAGTAGCGATCGTCAACTGCGCCTGATTAATGCCCTGCTGGAAACCCACGCCTCAGAAATGCGGGGAATTCCCTTACAACTGGAACCTGTCCACCTGGAAAAGCTGGTACAGTCTACGATGGAAGATATGGAATCTTTGCTGATCCAGAATCAGGCAACCCTGACTTATCAGATCCCCGCTGATCTGGCTCCGATTATGGCAGACCTGCTCCAACTCAGGCGGGTGTTCGAAAATCTCCTGACGAATGCCCTAAATCACAATCCACCAGGATTACATCTCACCATTCAAGCGGATCTGGAAGGACCGATGATGCTCTGTGCTGTTCAGGATGATGGGATTGGCATGAGTCAGGAACAATGCGATCGGATGTTCGAGCGATATGCTAGAGGGAACCGTAGCCGCTCCACCGGCCTTGGGTTAGGTCTTTATCTCTGTAGACAAATTATCGCGGCCCACGGTGGACAGATTGGAGTTATCAGTAGTCCCGGTTCAGGAGCAAAGTTTTGGTTTAAATTACCTCTAGGGACACCGTAAGTTTACGGTCAGAGCACAATGGCATCGATACCGCCTCAAGCCTTTCCAGCGGAATGGTTAAAAAAATTCTCGGACCCCTATGCTTTGTTGGGGGTTTCTGTTTCTGCGGATGAACGACGCATTCTCAAGCGCTACCGGACAGTGGCCAAAATTCTCCATCCCGACAGCCATGACCCCCAAAATGTGCGTGGACCGGAACTGGCTGGGCAGATCTTTGCACGCTTGGTCAACCCGGCCTACCAGAAATTGAAACAAGAGAAAGATCGGGCAGAAACCCTGGCCATGCTGCGGTTTCAGGTGAGGCGATTGCACCGTGATGGGCAACTCAATTTCCAGGAGGAGATTGCTGCCAAACTGGTCAAACTCCCGCTCCAGGAAGCAGAGGTTTTTTACGAAAAAGCGATCTCCGAGCTCTCCGAGATTCAATACGAGCCGATCGAGCAATTTGAGCGCATCACGCAAAGATTAGCTGAGTTGAACCAAGCTTACTTCTTTGTGAAGATGGGCTATTTTGTGAACCGAGAAAAGCGGACAGGCATTGTCTCCAGTGCTGGAGCCAGACCCATCCAGTTCAAGGTATTAACCGATACCCCGACAGACCTTCATCCAGACCCTAATGCGCCCACCGAAAATTATGCCCGTCGCCACTTTGAGCGGGCTCAGAAATATCTGGAGAAAGAAGCCTACGTTCAGGCGGTTCAGGAGTTGCGCGATGCGATCAAGCTGGAACCCACTCAAAGTGATTACCATTCTTTGCTGGGGGTGGCCTACCTGAAACAGAACTTAACGGGCATGGCCACCGTTCATATCCGGCAGGCACTCAAGCTGAACCCGAAGGATCCAGTGGCCTTAAAACATGCCGGTTCACTGCATATTAAATTGACGTCAGAATCACCCCAGAAAACCCAGAAAAAGCCTGAACCTTCTGGTCGATCGGGATTTTTCGGGTTGTTTGGGTCCAAAAAATAAGGTCATCGGGACATTCCCCCCAACCCTGCAGGCCACCCCAAGAGGGGATGACGCCAATGACTAATGACTGCCCCTAACTGTGGCCAATCCACAACCCCACCGGAAAGCAGCGCAGGGCCTGACCTACTAGCATAGCCCCTGAGGTCTGGAGCGCCTCGCCAGTGAGGGCATTGGTCCAGGTGGTGGGGGCATTCTCCGGTAAGGGAAGCAGGGTATCTTGCCAGGGTCCCTCCCCGATCGGATCCTCCCTCGGCTGAATCAGCGTCGTCAGAAACCGGGGCACAACGGCGATTGCCATCTGTCGATCGTGGGCTCGGGCAAAAGCGATCACATGGTCACAACAGGTTCCCTCAGCCTCCAGGGGACGATAGGAGCCCTGCCGGAAAAGCTCCAGATATTGATTTCTGGCTTTTAATACCTGCCGGATTAAAAACAATTTGATTCTGCCGTCCGTTTTGTGGGCCAGTAGCTCGGTCAGGAGTCCCGGCAAATCAGCGTGAATTTTAGCCTGAATCTCATCTAGATAGGACTGGCGTTGTTGAAAATCCACGGGACGACGATTATCCGGATCGACCAAGCTGAGTTCCCAGAGTTCAGTACCCTGGTAAAAGTCAGGAATGCCCGGAGCCGTCAGCTTCAGTAGGGTCTGGGCCAGGGAATTGAACATGCCGTAGTAGGCAATCCGCTGCTGGAAGGGCAAGAACTTCTCCAGGAAGGGATTTGGCTCCGTTGGATCTAGCACTTTCTCCACGAATCCAGCACAGGCTGACTCATAATCCAAATCGGGACGCAACCAGGCTGTATGGACTTTGGCCTCTCGAATAGCTTTGATCAGGTATGCTTGCACCCGATCGACAAAATCCATTTCTGCCCCTGGAAACGGGTAGGCTCCCACCACCGTCTGATAGAAAAAGTATTCATCATTGGCGTCCGGAATAGCCCGGCCCCGCCGGGAGCGCCTGTGATCGCGATTAATCTCGCGCCAGATTCGCACCTGCTCCTCCCACTCCGTCGGTATTTCAGACAGGACATTGATCCTGGCCCGCATATCCTCCCCCCGCTTGGTATCGTGGGTGGCAGTGGCATTCATGGTATGAGGCCAGTGGGTTTGCCGATGCTGATTGAAGGCATGGAAATCCGCTAGCGCAATCCCAAAATGGTCCGGATTACCACCCACCTCATTGAGCGACAACAGCCGGTTATAAACATAGAGGGTGGTATCTTCCACGCCCTTCGCCATCAGGGGGCCTGTATACTGCTGAACCCGCATGACAAAATGGAGCCAGCGTTCCTTTTCAGTTTGGGTGAGACTGTCGTCGAACTCCAGCAGCATCAACTTCTCAATGAAGTTCAACTCATTCTGAATTAAGGGCAAATTAGCCTTAGCCGCCGTAATTACCTCCTGAATTCGAGTTCGATCGATCTCACTCATTTCTCCTTCATCGATATAGGTCCGATAGACCGGAAACAGGGCCAGAACTTCTGCGATCGCCTGACGCAAACCATTCATGGTGAAGTCATTGCCATAGCGATACTTTCGGGAAATATTCTTGAGAATAAAAGCCAGATTATCAATATCCCCCGATAGATTTTTGTCAATAATGAGGTGTTTATTTTCCTTTACCAGTTGCTCGTAAGGCTTCTCTCGACCTGTAAAATACCGGTAAATTTCATCCAGTTGGGACTGGTTATCCTGGCAACAGAAAATACCATTCACATAGTTCAAAAATTCATACCCGGAGGTTCCTTGAATTTGCCAATCCTGGGGCAAATCTTCCTGGAGTTCCAGAATTTTTTCCACCGTGATGTAAACATCCCCCATTTTTTCCCGCAACCATTTCAGGTATTGAGCGGGATTGTAGAGCCCATCAATATGATCAATTCGCAATCCAGTAAAATGGCCGGATTCAACCATCTGTCCGATCAACTGATGGCCAGTTTTAAACACCTTTGGATCTTCAACTCTGACGGCGATGAGTTCGTTCACCGTGAAGAAGCGGCGATAGTTCATTTCCTCCGCTCCTACTTTCCAGAAAGCAAGGCGATAGAACTGATCCGCTAATAGGCTATCCAGCAGGTTAAAACTCTCTGGATTGCCTACTTCCCCATTAAACACCTTGATGTTTTCATCAATGAATTCTGTGACAGCCACATTAGAGGTGTAGGCCTCCCAGAGAAGACCCTTGACAAAAGCAAGTTGGTCCGGACGTTGTTTCCCGGTTAGTTCTGGAGAGATGTTTTTTAACAGATAGATAATCCCCAGAAGTCTAATAAAGTCCGGATGATTACGCCCCAGCTCTCGATTTAATTTGCCTAGATTATAGGTAAGAAAACGGGTATAGGACTCTAAGCGAATGGGCAATTTCAGATCGTAATAATTCACACTCAGACCGTTCTGGTCATAGTGCAGTTGAATCTCTCCATGTTCCAGACAGGAGCCATAAAAGTTGCCCAGTAACGGGGTGAGAATCCGGTCCTGCCGATCGTCGAAAGGGGAATTCCAGGAGAGGTCAAAGTATCCCACATACTCTGACTCAGGGCCATTCTCCAACACATCCATCAAATAGCGATTGGCACTGTCATAGGCCATGTGGTTCGGCACAATATCCTGCAACCAGCCCATCCCCCTGACCTGGAGCTGACCAACCAGCGCCTCAAATTCCTCGACCGTTCCCAGGTCTGGATTCAACTGGTTGGGGTCCACCACATCGTAGCCATGGGTACTCCCCTTCCGAGCCTGGAAAATGGGAGACGCATACAGATCGGAAATACCAAGGCTGTCCAGATAGGGGACGATCGCTGCCGCATCAGCGAAACCAAACTGGGAATTGAATTGCAATCGATACGTGGTCGTCGGAATACGCATGGGTTTCAAATCATTAAAGAAGGGGGAAAGGGACCGATTAACTCATAGACCATAAGGCTCTCAGGCGGCAGGGTGATTAGTTCCTGAGCCGGGAGGTCGATCGGCAGTTGCGACCCTGGCCCCATCCATCTCTCATCCGCCGAGTCAATTAACTTGCGGGCCGATCGTCCTGTGGGAGCCTGCAGCATCACTGGAGCCGGGTTGAAGTTCAAGAGGCAGAGCAAACTGCTATCCTGGCCCAGGCGAATCAGGCTCAGCAAGCGTTTCTCCTCCTCTATCGTCACCTGAAGGCTCTGGCGATCTCGCTGCCGCATCACCGGATGGGTGCGGCGGAACGTCAACAGCATCTGGTAGAACTCCCACAAAACCTTGTGTCGCCCTTCCCGCTGCAGATGCCAGTTCAACCGACAGCGGGTGAAGGTCTCAACCGCCTCCGGATCGGGGGGTTCTCCCTGCAGGTGAAAGGGTTCAAACTCCTGTTTCCGGCCCTGACGCACCGCCCGGATCAGATCTGGGTCGGCGTGACTGACGAAATAGGTGAAGGGCGCAGGTTCCCCATATTCTTCCCCCATGAACAGCATGGGAATACCGGGAGAGAGCAGCATGGCTCCAGCAGCCAGTTTTGTCGCCTCAAAGGAAAGACTCTGGGTGATCCGGTCCCCCAGCATGCGGTTACCCACCTGGTCATGGTTTTGCAGGTAGACCACAAACTGGGATGGGGACCGATCGAGACAGGGCATCCCATGGTAGCGCTGCCGGTGAGGGGAATACTGCCAGTCATAGACAAAATTCGCTTCATAGGCTTTAGCCAGGTGAGCCATCTGGCCGAAATCCATGTAGTAGCCCAATCTCTCGCCGGTCAGCAGGGTGTGCAACCCATGGTGAAAGTCGTCATTCCACTGGGCATCCAGACCATAGCCCCCCAATTCCCAGGGCCGAATCAGGCGGGGGTCATTCAGATCGCTCTCGGCGATCAAATACCGCTGCCACTGGGTATCCCGCCCCAATGCTGCCGTGGCTTCAGCCAGTTCCTGCAAAACATGCCTGGCCCCCAGATCATAAATGGCATGGGTTGCATCCAGCCGCAGGGCATCCAGGTGATAGTCCTGGAACCAGAACAGAACATTCTGGATGACGTAGCGGCGAACCCCCGGACTGTCAGCCCCATCAAAGTTGATCGCCCTGCCCCAGGGAGTGCGATAGTTCTCTGTGAAATAGGGACCAAAGCAACTGGTGTAATTACCTTCTGGCCCGAAATGGTTGTAGACCACATCCAGGACAACGGCAA
Source organism: Leptolyngbya sp. 'hensonii' (assembly GCF_001939115.1). Taxonomy (GTDB): domain Bacteria; phylum Cyanobacteriota; class Cyanobacteriia. The sequence continues at coordinate 19,782 of NZ_MQTZ01000046.1, forward strand.
TTCCCTGTTGATGGCAGGCGTTCACCAGGCATTTCAGCCCGTCAGGTCCCCCATAGGAATTCTGCACGGCAAAGGGATAGACCCCGTCATAGCCCCAGTTGCGATAGGCCAGCCCTGGATCAGTCTGCTGGTCTCCCGGAAACTGACCGATCGGCATCAGCTCGATCGCCGTGACTCCCAATTCCCGCAGTTCCGGCAGGCGGGGAATGATGGCTGCAAAGGTCCCCTCTGGGGTAAAGGTTCCGACATGGAGTTCGTACAAGACCATGGCTTCCAGGGGAATTCCCCGCCACGACTCATCCGTCCAGTCAAAGCGAGGGTCCACCACCTGAGAAGGACCATGGACACCCTGGGGTTGAAACTGGGAAGCCGGGTCAGGATGGGATCCATCCCGATTCAGTCTGTAGCGATATAATGCTCCGGGATAAAGATCTGCAACAATGCCTTGCCAGTAGCCCTCCGACCGCCGTTCCAGAGGTATAACTGCTTCCCGAGGAGCCAGGATTTGAACCTCTACCTGTTCTAGGGCCGGGGCCCAGACGGTAAAGGCACAGCGACCCTCACCCAAATATTGAGCGCCTACTTTCATTCCATAACCTCTCCAGATTCATGCCTAACGCCGACTGGCACCAGTTCACTTGACCAGGAAACATATCAGAGCTACCTCCCGGCTCTGAATGCAGATCTTCAGGTGAGGACATAGGTCGTGAGAATTGGGTGAACTGGTATTAAGAGAGAGTCTGAGCTGCAAGTCGCTCTCTCTCGGAATGATATTAATGATAGTAGCGCGCCCTGAGAGAACTATCCGCCCTCAGGAGGAAATGTCCCATCCTGGACAGGGAGGATTGCTTCAGTTCCCTGCCCCTCGGAAGCGAGGCTCAACCGACATTTTGGGGACGATCGCCTGGAACAGGGTTACGGATCACTGCTCCCAGAAGGAAGCAGCCCCTCTAACTGGGGACAGACTTCATAGAAGGTTAAGGCCGTATTGCCATAGGTTTTCTGACGACAGATTTGCAGCCCTGCAATTGGTTCCACCGGCAAGTGACTGGGGTCATGCTCGATCGCGATCTCTCCCTGGGGCGACAGGAGTTGCAGGGTGGCGATCGTCGTCAGCACTGGCTGATACAGATCACTAGCATAGGGCGGGTCAAGGTAAATGCGATCGAAGGACTGGCCAGCCAGTCCAGACAGGGTCTTGATCACATCTCCCCGGATGATCTGAAAAGACTGATCCGGCTGGGCAACCTGCTGCCAGTTTTGCCGGATTACCTCACAGGCTCGCCCGGAAAGCTCAATCCCCACGACAAAGGCTGCTCCCCGACAGAGGGCCTCCGCCCCCATAGCCCCACTCCCGGCACAGAGATCCAGCCAGCGACACCCGGTCAGATGTCCCTGCCAGATGTTGAACAGGGCAGCCCGCACCCGGGCCAGGGTCGGACGGGTGGCCTGACCTGGCAATGTTTTGAGTTGTCGATTACCATAAATTCTCAGGCTCATAACCCCAGGACAGACATGATCGATGAAAACTGGTCAGCAGAGGCATGGATCGAGGATCAGATTGATCAACTGGCCGGGGCGATCGCCCGCAATCATCGGGCCTTAGTCCATCTGAACAGTGCCGATCGGGTAATTCAGACTGCGGATCTCCTCATGGCCAAACTGGCAGCAGCCCAGGCGGGGCGGCTCCAATCCCAGACCGCTGTCGCCAAGAAAATTGAACAGTTGGCGATCGAGACTGAAGCCCGCTGGCACCAGGACAGTCCGGGATAGGTTCAGGCCAGAGCCGAGGAGCCAAAATCGGGCGGGATATCCTGCCAACGACCAGGACCCACAGCCCGCAGGGCTTCCGCCAGGATAATATCCCCCGTGTAGAGGGCTCGCCCAACGATCGCCCCCGTCACACCCAGATTTTCCAGGGCTGAAAGGCTGAGCAGATCCGTCACCGAACTGATGCCGCCCGACGCAATAACGGGAATCGGCACCGATGCCGCCAGTTCCCGCAGGGCCGCAATATTAGGCCCCTGCATCGTGCCATCCCGATGGATATCGGTGTAGATAATGGCCACTGCTCCCAGGGTCGCCATCCGCTGGGCCAGGTCTACGGCAGCCACGTCAGAGGTTTCCAGCCAACCCCGGGTGGCCACCCGTCCATTGCGGGCATCAATGCCCACCACCACCCGTTCCGGATAGTCTCGACAGAGTTGGGCCACCAGTTCCGGTTGCTCCACAGCCACAGTACCCAGAATCACCCGACCCACACCCCGATCCAGCAGGGTAGCCACACTCTCCCGATCGCGCAGCCCACCTCCCACCTGGACCGGCACATCGATCGCCCGCACGATCGCTTCAATCGCGGGTAGATTAACTGGATGCCCTACCTTGGCCCCATCTAGATCTACCAGATGCAGTCGGGTCGCGCCCTGATCGGTCCACTGGCGAGCCACCTCAACGGGATTTTCAGAAAAGACCTGGGACTGGGCATAGTCGCCCTGATAGAGCCGGACACACCGTCCCTCCAGCAGGTCGATCGCAGGGATGACTTCCATAAATTCCTGACCTTAACTTCTTAACCTTTTGTATTGCGGCAATTTCATCATGACGGATCATAGGCTTAAATATTGGGCATATCCCATTTCATCTAAGCGGGCCTGTTTTTCCATCACCGCTTGAGCCAGTTGCTGACGATAAGCCTGGACCTGTTCTAGCAAATTCGGCTGGGCCGTAGCCAGAATTTGGACCGCCAGGAGACCCGCATTACAGGCATTCCCGATCGCTACTGTGGCCACAGGAATGCCTGTAGGCATTTGCACGATCGAGTAGAGGGAGTCCAACCCCTGCAGATGGCGACTGACGACGGGAACCCCAATCACCGGCAGAGGCGTCAAAGCCGCCACCATCCCCGGCAAATGGGCCGCCCCACCCGCCCCAGCAATAATCACCTTTAAACCCCGATGGTGAGCCCGCTGAGCATAGGCCACCATCCGATCGGGGGTGCGGTGGGCGGAGACGATCGCCACCTCCCAGGGAACCTGAAAGTTTTCGCAGACGACGATCGCCTCTTTCATGGTGGGCAGATCAGAATCACTACCCATAATAATTCCAACTAATGGTTGGTTCATACAACAGTTCATGCTTAATAGATATGTCAGCCAGATTACAGGCCCCTTGAGACCCCTACGTCGGAAATTTTCCTTAAGCCAGCCGATCAACCTGGAGTTCAGCCCAGGACTGATGGCATCAAACCTTGGCTACAGATTATGATGCGTTGCTGACAAAATTCTCATGGTAGGGTTTTTACGGACACAGCGTATCCAGAGAGGATCATCACAATGGGTTTTCTGCAGAGGATTTTTGGGGGTGGAGACCAGCCAGTTGCTGATGCTGCCGCCTTTAGTGCAGGTACAGATGCGGGTGCCGATGTCGGTGCAACCGACATTCCGCCAGAGCGAGTTGGCCTGAATGGGGAATATGATCAGAGCGGCCTGGCCAAACGGGTGGCGAAAGCATTTGATGACAGTTCCTCTCTGACGGATGTTGAAACCCTGTGGGTGGCTCAATTGAGCGGCACCGTCGTGCTGAAGGGCAAAGTTCCTACCCAGGAAATGCTGGATCAATTCGTAGCCATTGCCAGCGGTGTCAGTGGGGCCACCTCCGTCGATACGGCCCAGGTTGAGATTGGGTAGGTCAATTCCTGTTGTCGTTGAGAGCCGCGATTAATCGCGGCTCGACAGATTAATCGCGGCTCAACGTAGTACGATCCATCTGTTGGAGGAATGGCTGAACCAGATTTATGACAACGACAACAGATGATAAGACAATCGTAAAAGATTACTTTAATGCCACCGGTTTCGATCGCTGGCGGCGGATTTATGGGGATGGGGAAGTCAACAAAGTTCAACTGGATATCCGAGTTGGTCACCAGCAAACAGTCGAAACTGTGATCAGTTGGTTGAAGGCAGACAACAATCTGGCTGGATTGTCCATCTGTGATGCGGGTTGTGGTGTCGGCAGTTTGAGTATTCCCCTGGCGGCAGTTGGTGCCAAGGTCTTCGCCAGCGATATTTCGGAGAAAATGGTGGGAGAAGCCAGAGAGACGGCAGCCTCCAACCCGCAGGCATTGCAGAACCTGACCTTTGCTGTGCAGGATCTGGAAACCCTATCTGGAAAGTACCATACAGTGGTTTGCCTGGATGTGCTGATCCACTATCCCCAGGATAAAGCCGCTGAAATGATTGCCCATCTGAGTTCCCTGGCCGAGCATCGGTTGATTCTCAGTTTTGCCCCCAAGACTCTCTGCTACAGCCTGTTGAAAAAGATTGGGGACTTTTTTCCCGGTCCCAGTAAGGCCACCCGTGCCTACCTGCACCCGGAAACAGCAGTAGTGAAGGCTCTAGAGGCCAATGGCTGGAAGGTGCAACGCAACGATATGATCAAAACCCGGTTCTACTTCTCTCGCTTGCTGGAAGTAACCCACGATTAAAGAGGCATTCCTGATGGCCCGGTTCTTTCTCACGATCGCGCCCATTTTGGCAGCCCTCGCAGTCGTGGCTGGGGCCTTTGCCTCCCATGCCCTGCGGGAGAAAGTCAGCGATCGGGCCCTGGAGATTTTCCAAACCGGAGCCCAGTACCAGATGTACCATGCTCTGGCCTTGCTGGCTGTAGGCCTCCTCATGGGCCGTCTGGAATTGCCTTCAACCCTGCTGACGCTTGTGGGCTTTGCCTTCCTGCTGGGAATTGTCCTTTTCTCTGGCAGCCTCTATGCCCTGGCCCTCTCTGGCACCAAGATTCTGGGGGCGATCACCCCCCTGGGTGGGGCAGCCTTTATCCTCGGCTGGTTGGCTCTAGCCTATGCCTCCTGGACGATTCAGGATCTAAGCTGAACGCTTTCTCAGCCTCTCTTCAGCCAATCCTTTCGATCGCACGGTACGCTTAAATCTAGGTTTTCAATCAGGTTGAAACTTGCATGTGCCGTCTCATGGGCTATCTGGGTCTACCGATCTCATTAGACCGTTTGCTGTACAAGCCAGACCACTCCCTGGTGGTTCAGAGCTATCAGCCCCGCCAGATGACCTCTGGTCTGCTCAATGCCGATGGGTTTGGGGTAGGTTGGTATCGCCCAGAACGGGATGTTTTACCCTTTACCTATCGCAATACCCTACCCATCTGGAATGATGTCAATCTATCTGATCTCAGCCGGTATGTGGAATCCAACTGTGTGCTGGCCAGTGTCCGAAGTGCCACTGCTGGTCAGGCTGTCGATCTGAGTAACTGCCAGCCTTACAAATACGATCGGTTTTTGGGCATCCACAATGGGTTCATCGAAAACTTTCGCCAGACGCTCTACCGGCCCATTCGCGATCGATTGACCGATAGCTTCTATCAGGCTATTCAGGGCAGCACTGATTCAGAGCATATTTTCGCCCTCCTGTTCAATGAGCTCCACCTGGCCCCGGATCTGTCCCTGGAAAAAGCCTTATACAAAACCCTGATTCTGCTGACAGATATGGCTCAAGTCTACGGTGTGGGCTTTGCCGCCAACCTGATCGTGACGGATGGGGCACGGCTGGTGGCCTCCCGTTTTGCTTCCCGAGGAAAAGCCACTTCCAGTCCGCAACCAGCCCCTTCCCTCTACTGGCTGCAGGATGACCCCCACTATCCGGAAGCGACACTCATTGCCTCAGAGCCCCTGTTTCTGGGGAATTGGGTGTCCTGCCCTGAACGCAGTGTCCTGACCATTGGTGAGGACCTGGATATCCAGATTCATCAGTTTTAAATCTATGCCCAGCCCTACGATCGCGAATGACATTGGGCGGTCCCGACAAATCATTCGCCAGCGAATGGAACGCTGTCGATCCCTGACCCTGGCCCTGTTTGCTGGAGTAGACCCCGAGACCTTCTGTCGGCAAGCCCATCCCGACTTCAGCCCGATCGGCTGGCACCTGGGGCACATCGGCTTCACGGAAGCCCGGTGGCTGCTACAGCAAGGTGCTGGACAACCCGATGCCTTTCCTGCCCAATATCAGAAATTGTTTGCTGCCGATGGATTACCGAAACAGGAGCGGGCCAACCTGCCCCCCCTGGCAGAGATTCAGGCGTATCTGGCCACCATTCGGGCTCAGGTGCTGGCCTACCTGGACCTTGCCCCTCTGGCAGAACAGGAAAGGCTGTGGCGCTGGTTGGTGCAGCATGAAAGCCAACATGGCGAGACGATCGCCCTGGTGCTGGCTCTACAACAGCCTCACCCCCAAGCCCCTGCCATCGCTGCCCCAGTCCCTACTCCTGCCATCGGGATGGTGGAAATCCCTGCCGGAGAATTTGTCATGGGCCATGCTTCGATCGATGCCCTGGATAATGAACGTCCATTGCATCGGGTCCATCTGAAAACCTACTGGATTGATCGTACCCCCGTCACCTGTGACCAGTATCGGGCCTTCATGGAGGCCGGGGGCTATGGGGACGATCGCTGGTGGTCAGCAGCGGGCTGGGCCTGGTTACAAACGGCTCAGGTCCACCAACCCCTCTATTGGTCCGATGCGCCTCAATTTGGCCCCCATCCAGTCTGTGGGGTGAGCTGGTACGAAGCAGAAGCCTACGCCCGCTTTGTGGGTAAGCGCCTGCCCACGGAGGCGGAATGGGAAAAAGCAGCGGGCTGGGATGGGGAGACTCAGCAGCCCCGCACCTATCCCTGGGGAGAGGCTGAACCCGAAGCACAGCACTGCAATCACGGCCATTTCCAGGGCTGGACTACCCCCGTCGGGGCTTATCCGGCTGGGGCCAGTCCCGCCGGTTGTCTGGATCTGCTGGGCAACATCTGGGAATGGACAAACTCCTGGTTCGAGGGATATGGCGAGTTTGAGAGCTATCCCTATCCTGGCTACTCCCAGGTGTATTTTGATGGTCAGCATCGGGTGTTACGGGGAGGGAGTTGGGCTACCCGATCCTGGGCCATGCGCTGCGCCTTCCGCAACTGGTATTACCCGTCCATGCGCCAGATGTTCGCAGGGTTCCGCTGTGCCAGTGATGAGGCCAGAAATTAATTGAATTGCTGCCGGAATCTCATGGGATTCTCATGCTGGGCGATCGCTCCCAGGATTCAATCGTTACAGTGAACTGTTTTAGGTTAAGTCCAGGGATTGGCACAGTTAGAACCCTCTTTAAATGAGAGAATGCCTACGGGGATCACCCAAAAACCCATACTGTTCAACCTATTTCAAGACCTCACTGCTGCCTCAGATGCTATCCAGCCGGGAGCACAGCCGTTAAGTAACACTTGGAGGTAAAATGTCCCCCTTTGAAACTCTGAACAGTCAGTCTGACGTTTCCCCACCTCTGCATCGGGTCGTTCTGGCCCCGGAGAAACGTCTGCACATTGACTATCTGATCAATCCGACCCAGCCTTCTGAGGTGGGTCCGGATTCCGGTCAGGATGCCGTTGTTGGACTGAGCCGCTCCCCAAAATCCCTCCCTCCTCACTACTTCTACGACGATCGGGGTTCCCAACTGTTTGAACAAATCTGTGAATTGCCGGAATACTATCTGACCCGCACAGAAACTAGGATTCTGCAGACCTATGCTCAGGAAATCGCTGGTCTGACAGGTCCCTGTGAACTGGTAGAGTTGGGCAGTGGCAGTGCCACTAAAACCCGGATTCTCCTAGATGCCTGTGCCGTTCTGGGCTATCCCCTTCGCTACCTGCCGATCGATGTTAGCGGGGGCATTCTGGAAAGCAGTGCCTACCAGTTGCTGAACGATTATCCCACCCTGCAGGTGCATGGCCTGGTCAGCACCTACGAGCTGGGATTGCAACAATTAGGCCCCTCCCCCCTGGACACCCGCATGATCTGTTTCCTGGGCAGTACCCTGGGTAATCTGACGCCGGAGGAGTGCCACCTCTTCTTCAGCCAAATTCGGGCCGCCCTGCAACCGGGGGAATATTTCCTCCTGGGGGTGGACCTGCAGAAACCGAAGGCTCTGCTGGAGGCTGCTTACAATGATAGCCAGGGGGTGACAGCGGCCTTTAACCTGAATATGCTGAGCCACCTGAACTGGCGTTTTCGGGGCAATTTTGACCTAGAGCAGTTCGAGCATGTGGCTTTCTATAATGAGCAGCAGCACCAGATTGAGATTTATCTGCGGAGCCTGCGATCTCAGACCGTTACTCTGCAGTCCCTAGACCTCACGGTTACATTTGCAGCCGGGGAAACAATCCTGAGTGAGATTTCCCGCAAGTTTGACCTGACAGCGATTTCCCAGGAACTGGCGACCCTGGATCTGGTGCCTGTTCACACCTGGACTGATCCCCAGAACTGGTTTGGTCTGGTTCTTTGTCAGTTTGGAACGAACAGCCGGTGGCAAAGTTATTAAACCTGCTGCCCGATCCACCCTGTCCTTGAACTCAGTTGGTGAGCTGGCCTATCCATAGGTCACACTGGAGAGGCAAGCGATCGTCTGCAGGAAACGCACATGTTATCCGTTGCCATTGTGGTCTGTCTGGGCTGGGTAGTTTCCCTTTGCCTGCATGAATTCGGCCATGCGATCGTGGCCTACTGGGGTGGAGATACCTCCGTTAAGGAGAAGGGCTACCTCACCCTCAATCCCCTCAAGTACACGGACCCGACCCTCAGCCTGCTGCTGCCCCTGATCTTTCTCCTGTTAGGGGGTATTGCCCTGCCCGGCGGAGCCGTTTACATCGACCACCAGAAGTTGCGCCATCGGGGCTGGCAGAGTGCGGTCTCAGCGGCAGGACCGATCGCCACCAGCCTGACGGCCCTGGTCCTGGCCATTCCCTTCCGGATGGGTGGGGCCAATCTGGACGAAAGCCACTGGCTCTGGCAGGCTCTGGCTTTTCTGATATTTCTGGAGATCTTTGCAGTTCTGTTTAACCTGCTACCGGTGCCACCGCTTGATGGCTATGGCATTTTGGCACCCTGGCTGCCGTTACAGTGGCAACAGCCATTGAATCAGTTGGGGCGATACAGCCTCTGGGCCTTGTTTGGGATCTTCTGGTTTGCCCCCCAGGTCACAGCCCCTCTCTGGACCCTGGTGTTTACCCTTGGCGATAGACTTGGGGTGCCTGCCTTTCTGGTGGCCCAGGGCTATCGATCGTTCAACCAGGGGATCTGGGTGGTCTTTTTCACCGGATTGGGGCTGTACCTGGTGCTGCGACGCTTCACTCGCACCCCAGAGCAGAGGGCCTGTGAAGTGGGAAATCGATTGCTGAAAGCAGGGCAGTATGAGGCGGCTGTTGCGGCCTATGATCAGGCGATCGCGCTACAGCGGGAAGATCCAACGGTCTGGGTCATGCGGGCCAGAGCGCTGCAGGGCCTTCGCCGCTCTGAGGAAGCCCTGGCTGACCTGGACCGGGCGATCGCCCTGCAACCAGAAAATCCGGCAATCTGGAATGAGCGGGCCTGGATGCTGGGATTGTTGGGACGCCATGGGGACTCCATCCTTGCCTGCGATCGGGCGTTACAGTTGGAGCCCAAATATGGTCTGGCCTGGTATAACCGGGCCAGTGCTCAGGCGGAGCAGGGGGATGGGGAAGCAGCTCTAGAGAGTTTACTCCGGGCTTTTGAGCAGGACTACTTTTACTTCCGCCACCTGGCTAAAACAGACCCCAGCTTCGCCAGTTTACAAAATCATGCCCAATTTCAGAAAATGCTCCGCTATCCACCCCATCGGCTTAAAATTGACGAGTGATCCCTGTGGAGATTCCAGGGAAAGGAGGGCTATGAACCATGGCGTCTTTGTTGCAATTCATTCTGAACCTATTTCAGGGCAAGCCTCAGGCCCCCAAGCCAGAAGCAGTCCCATCAGGCCCTCCCCAACAGAACCCTCCAGCAGCCACCTCAGGCCCTAAAACACTCCCCCCGATTACTGCAAATAATCCCCAATCTTCCCTGGAAGCCCAAATTCAAGCCTGGGGGGAAGCAGGGCAAAACAGTGCCATTCCCCTGATCACCAGTCATGCTCGCCATGGCAGTGCAGAGGTGCGGTCGGCGGTGGCGATCGCCTTGGGCCAGATTACCCAGGGCAGTGGTCTGGGCAACGGCATCACCCTGACCCTGACAGTGTTAGCCTCCCTGAGTCGAGACTCTGTACCAGCGGTACGCATTGCAGCCGTGAATACCCTGGGCCGGATCAAATCTGAAAAAGTAATTCCCTTGCTGCAGCAGGCCCTGCGAGATCCCAATCCAGGGGTGGTCGTGGCAGCCAGCGCGGCGATCGCCCCCTTCAAGTCCTATCCGGTGAAAAAGACAGTCGAACCGAAAGTTGCCCCAGCCAAACGGGGATAGGGTTATGCTCCTGCCGATCGGGGCCGCCCCAGGGTGGTGATATACAACACGGCTTCTTCTGCGGGAATCCCCAGCACCTCATTCACCTGATCGTCAAAAAAGCCCCCAATGCCGCTGACGCCCAGGCCCAGGTGGATGGCAGCCAGGTTGAGCCGTTGTCCCAGATGACCCGCATCCAGGTGGAGATAGCGGTAGGCACGATCGCCGTATTGTCCGATCGCCGATCGTAAATCTGCGGTATGAAAGACCACCGCAGCAGCATCCCGGCCCAGATCCTGGCCCAAACAGAGATAGTGCAGTTCCCGCCGAAAATTTTTGAAGCGAATCTGGCGCAACTCCTGGGCCACCGGAGCATAGTAGTAGCAACCCTCTTCTAAACCAGTGACTTCCGACACCGCAATAAAGGTCTGAATCAAATTCAAATCAAAGTAGTCTGGGTTGCCATCCATGCCCTGATTCTGGTAATGCTGGGGCTGATAGGTAAAATCCAACAGGGCGGTGAGTTCATCCAGCACCAGGGCTGCCCCCGTATAGGCCCGGGTCGATCGTCGCCGCAGGATCGTATTTCCCAGGTCACCTAGGCCCTCTGCCCAGGAGATGGGATGACTGACCGTTGAGACTTTCGCACAAAAGGGGAGGTTGTATTTGTCCCTATTGGCTGGTGGAGCCGAAACAGACGGGTCTGCCTTGGCGGTAACCGTCACCTGCTCCGTCGGGGGAATCTGATCATCCCGAATTTGGGTGGCCTGGTGCAGATAGGCCAACAGGTCACCATCGGGAATGGCCGGGTATTCTGTTTGCGTCGCCGAAGGCAGGGCGGTGCGACCCACCGGTAGATTCTGTCGAATATCCAGTAAATCAGCCAGAGCCATGATGGTCGTCACCCCTTCCTGCTCCGGATCCAGGTAGAGCATGCGGTTAATGGCTTCATCGACAAATCCTCCCATCAAATGGGGCCGGAAGTCATTCATGGCACAGGCCAATTCGATGTTGCCCAACAGATGCCCCGTATCCAGGAAGATGCGTCGGTAAGCCCGGTCTTGATATCGCCAGGCAGAGCGGAAAAAGATGGCCGTCGTCACCAGCGCCATCTGGGTTCCCTCCAGAGTCTGGGGCCAGAAGCAAGCAGCCTGCAACCCTGTCCAGATGTCACTGTCCCAGAATCTGACCAGGGAGTGGATTTTAGGCTGGTAACTGTATAAACCGGCAGGGAGTTCTGGCGTACCCCTGGAGATCAGATACACCTCGGCTGGATAAAGACCTCCCGCCGAAGGAGCCGTTCGGAGATACATGGGTTCCCCAGTCATGGTGACGGCTGGCAGCATAGCGGTTAAGCCATAACTGTGGATCAGCAATAATGAGAGCCGCTGCCACCAACTGGGATCAACGACTGGAAAATCAACTTGGGGGCGTTCTTCTGGGTGCTGGAGATAGGGTTTGAGGTTGTAAACCTTGCCAATTTTGTACTCCTTAAACGGGATCGGTTGGCTGCCCCAATCTAGCTGATGACTTTTGCCCGCCAGCGTCTTGGGATCATATTTGGTGCGCTCATGGTAGTGCTGCGCGATCGAGGGGTTCAACTCTGGCATAGCCAATACATCTGCAAGACTACTTCGTCTATCTCATCCTTAGAACCTTTGGGTCAAGCCAAATTTCATCCAGGTTAGGTTCTGCTGACAGTCCACTCCCACCTGTCCGTCAAGCTAGCCCCATTACTAATTAAACCCCATCAGGCCGAGCAAGAGCAGCCCGATCGTCCCCAGGGCCAACCAGATAAAGCGATTGTCCCCCGTATTCATCTGACTCAGATCTTCTGGCTCTGGCTCTGGCCTGGTTCGAGCGGCAGGGCGGCGTTTGGGCTTGCGATCGGCAGTGCTGTAAAGGGCACTGTCGCTATCTTCCAGATCGGTCAAATCGGGGATCTGGGTCAGCCATTCCGATCGTTTCATCAATTGGGGCGCTTCCATGATGTACAGAAGGCGACGACTCTGTTTCCGAATCTCCGGATCGGGAAAGCGGGTTAACTGACGGGCCAGGGTTAAGGCTTCCTCACGCTGCCCATTCGCTTCGTAGGCCGTGACCAACCAGAGTTGGGCTTCCCCCCCGATGCGAGAATTCCGGGAGGAGAGGGCAGCGGCTTTTTCCAGATGCTGCACCGATCGACGATACTCGCCTTTTTCAAAAGCTGTTTGTCCCATCTGATACTCGGCATCGATGAGGTCCTGTTCCGGTGAATTCACCATGCTCTCGGGTTACTGGCTGACAATGGCATTAACGGGTATGGCAACATCTGGAAAAGCCTGGGGGTAAAGGATTCCTTCTGTGACTATACGTTTAGAAGTATAGTCTCCTGCCTGGGGATGGCGAAACACAATCAGGTGTCGCTGTCGTAGATTCACGACCCAATATTCCATAATTCCGGCTTCAGCATAAACCCTACTCTTTGTTTCCAGATCCTGATCCAGACTGGAATCTGAATATTCAATCAGCCAGAAAATATTTTCGGGATAGGGGTGATGATCTAAATATGCCCGCCCTAATCGATGGACCACGGCAATGTCAGGTTCAGGCTCAGATTGATTGGGCAATGTAATCGGCTTGCTTGGCCGAATGGTGGCCCGATCTCCGAGAAGTCGAGTCAGGTACTCCCCCGCCTCACTACTAAAGTAGGCATGGGGTTCTCCTTCCGGCGACATTTCTAGAATTTCTCCCTGCAATAATTCTACCCGCCGCTGATCTAGAATCCCGGCAGCGATCATGCGGTGGTATTCGTCCAGAGTCCATTTTGCTGTCGTTACAGTCATAACCTGAAGGGTGCTTTCCCCTGACTCACACCCTTGATCCTAACTCACACGACAGGGTTCCTGGAGACTCTCCCCTACAGGATCCCCAGTGGATACAGATTTCGGAGGCATTTGCCCGAGAGCAGACTGGCTTCCAATTCCCTGAAAAGACTATTTCTGGGAACTTCCTCTCTGCATTCCCGGTCTAGGCAGAATTATAGTGGTATCTATAATTGTCCCCTCCACATTGGGCAGGTTCTATGTTTAAGCGTCACTCTACTGGAGTTGTCTCAACTGCTGCTCTGGCAGGAATTCTGGCAGCCGTCACAATGCCAGCCCAGGCTCAGGTGACCATCATCTTGAAGAAATCACCCCACCCTATCGTTTCCCAACCCTATTCCAATCCCTATCCCTATCCAGGGTCTGTATACATTCCCGGTACGGTTACCACAGTGCCACCGGTCTTGCCCCTGGTCAATTCTTCCCAACCTGCTATTCTGCCTGTGGCTGTTCCTCGCCCCTATTATTCAACCAACGGGACGATCGTCAATTCCACCCTGATCAATCCCACGGTGGTCAACTCTACGATCGTCAACTCTACCCTGGTTAATCCGACTCTGATCAATTCCTCGGTGGTGGGCTATCCCACAGTCGTGACAACGGTTCCCGGATATACTCAAGGGCTCCCCGCCGGAGCTGTGGCCGTCCTTCAGACCCATAATCTGGCCAATGGCTACAGCTACTACACCCTCTCCAACAATGGGGGCACAACCCTCTACGTCAATGTCAACGCCCAGCCCTGGCTCACCCTGGGAAGCGGAGCCAAATATCAGGTCCTGCAGGGAATCGGCTCCCTTTATGCTGCACAAGGGTTTTCCCTGGTGATTCAATCCGGAGATCAGCAGGTTCTGGGCAAATACGTCTGTCAGGCCCAGAATATCTGCAACCCAGTTATTTTGTACTAACGCACCATAAACTCCGAAGCGACAATCATGGAGCCAATCCCAGCATCCGTGATAATTTCCAGCAACAGGGCATGGGGAATTCTGCCATCAATGATGTGGGCTGCTTTGACGCCCTGAGCCAGCGATCGGACACAACAATTCACTTTGGGAATCATGCCCCCGGCCACAATACCCGTCTCAATTAGCTTACGGGCTTCTTGAATATCCAGCTTTGGAATGAGGGTGGACGCATCCCTATAATTCTCCAGGATACCAGCCGTATCCGTCAGCAGAATCAACTTTTCGGCTCCCAGAGCAGCCGCAATCTCACCAGCGACAGTATCTGCGTTGATGTTATACGCCTGCCCCATCTCATCGGCAGCCACACTGGACACCACCGGGATATAACCGTCCCGGACCAGAGATTCCAGCAGGCCAATATTCACATTCTGGACTTCCCCCACAAAGCCAATCCCTTCGCTCCCCTCTGGGCGGGCAGTAATTAGGTTGCCATCTTTGCCGCACAGCCCCACAGCCCGTCCACCAGCCTGGTTGATCAGAGACACCAGTTCCTTGTTCACCCGGCCTACCAAAACCATCTCCACCACATCCATGGTGACCGCATCCGTCACCCGCAGACCGTCCTTAAACTGGGGTTCAATCCCCAGTTTATCCAGCCAGGTGTTGATTTCAGGCCCTCCCCCATGAACGACGATCGGACGAATCCCGACACAGGAGAGAAAGACCACATCCCGCACTACCTTATCCTTCAAGTTGCTGTCCTTCATGGCAGCCCCCCCATATTTGAGGACGATCGTCCGTCCCGCGAATTGCTGGATATAGGGCAGGGCCTCACTCAAAACCCGAACGCGCGTTGCGGCTGCTTCTTGAATGTATTCACTTTCGTTGGCCATGTTCACAGAAACCGTTGGAAGACAATGTTTTGGAGACAATGTTATAGAGGCAAACTGGGTAGCCCTCAATTCTGAGCCAGGTCAGGAGGAACCGCTTCAGGCTTGAGAATGCCAGGGATCAATTCGAGGATCCTTTGGGCGACCTGGGTGGGAAATTCATTCTCTGCGATCGACACCCGGAGATCGGCTTGAGCATAGAGATGATGCCGTTCAGCATGGAGATGCTGCAGTCGCTCCAGCGGGTTAGTTCCATTCAGGAGAGGACGGGTAGAATCTGCCTGCAGTCGTCGGTAGAGTTGTTCAACCGGCACATCCAGCCACACCACAATACCATGGTAAAGATAGCTCCAATTCATGCGCTGCAAGACGATACCGCCCCCAGTTGCAATCACAGAACAGGTACAGGCTGATAGTTCAGCCAGAACCTGGCTTTCCAGTTTTCGAAATTCAGCTTCTCCCAAATTTCGAAAGATTTCTGTAACAGATTGACCTTTTACTTGCTCAATCAGCGCATCCGTATCAAAAAACCGGTAATGAAGCTGCTTCGCTAGCAGATGGCCAATCGTTGTCTTACCAGCCCCCATCATGCCAATTAAAAAGAGGCTACGGTTTTTGAGGGAATTTGTCATTTGTGATTTGTCATTGGTCATTGGCAATTAATAGGTCAAATGACGAATGACGGTTCCATCAACGGTCAGTGGGACTCGACCAGTCAATCCGTCAAATGACCCATCCCTATCGCTGTTTCATCAAGTCCAGATTAGGGCGAACCTTCAGTCGCACCAAGACGGCTGTGATATTGTCGTGGCCATTATACTCGTTGGCCAGATCAATGAGCTGACCGACGCCCCGATCCAGGTTGGCCTGGGAGCTTAGGAGGGGTTCCAGATGAGTTCGCCAATGGGCTTCCAGCAGATCATTATCCGTGAGCCCGTCAGAGCAAAGAACCAGCAGGGTATCTTCATTCACATCCAGCAGGCGAATATCTGGATTCATGAAGTTCTCATCCCTGGGGCCAAGGGCCTGGGTAAGTTGGTACGCATCTGGGCGGGCATAGGCGATCGTGGGTTCTACCCCCCGCTGAATCTCCCGTTGCCCCACATCATGGTCTGTCGTTAATTGCTCCAGGCCCCGCCTGCGGCTCACACAGTAAAGCCGACTATCACCCACATGGGCCACTGCAACTTGAGTTCCCTGAATCAGAACCAGGACCAGAGTGGTTCCCATGCGTCCGCTACCGGACCGGGCATTGCTCTGGTTCACATCATAAATCGCCTTATTGGCCAGATGGACTGCTTTTCGAATACTGGCCTGAGACGGGAATGACGTGGCTGGGTCGGCTTCATCCGACGCCTGCAGCCAGTTTTCCTGGAAGTATTGCTTGATGGTTTCCACGGCCAAAGCACTGGCGACCTCTCCCCCAGCATGCCCTCCCATCCCATCACACATAATATACAGACCCCGTGCTTGCAAAACACGCCCCGCAGGCCCTTCTGTCTTACGAAGATCGGTCACAACGCCAAAAGAATCTTCATTGTGGTCCCGCTGACGCCCCACATCGGTTCGCCCCGCATCTTCCAGGCTGTAAAGCTGCATCGGCAGGACAACGGTGGGCGCATCATCGGCCTCGCCACTATCTTCGTCTTCATCCTCCTCTTCGTCCTCTTCTTCGTCTTCCCCACCCAAACCAGTTGCTTCCAGACCCAGATCAGCCGTGACAGCATCATCGATCGGCAGCGATGAGAGTACCTCTGGCTCATAGAGGTTGAAGCTGGATTCATCCAGAGCCTCTGTCATCGTGCCAGAGAACTGGAGGGGTTGAGGTGTTTCAGCACCAGACATCTTGTTCATTCCGTCAAGGCTGGGCAAATCAGGCGATTCCGGCACCAGAACTTCTGCCCCCATCCCCGCTGAGGCAACCGGGGATTCTTGCAGATCAGCCGAGATCGTATACAGTCGGGATTGTAACGCTTCGATCGTCTGGAGTTTACCGCTCTGTATTTCACTGAGCAGGACGGCCAGAGGCCCAACCTGAGTCCGTTGGGTTTGACTAAATAGTTCCAGCCAAAACTGTCCCAAATTCTTCAAGGAGAGGGGAGGACCCACTTCCCGATAGAGTCGCTGTAGACAGAGAACCTGATCTTCATCCACCCGCAGATTTTTCAACTCCAGAAGGCTCTGACGACATTGCCAGGATTCGAACCCTGCCCAGAGTTCAGTCATTTCATGCAGCCAGTGAAGAACCTGCAGCGGGGGAACCTCCTCATCAGACCACAGGTCGAGGAGAGGTTGAAAATGAGTTCGGTCCTCCAGCAGTAATACTTCCTGGCCATTCTTACTCCAGGCATCGTGGATCAGGGGGAGGGTCTGGTGAAACTGGGAGTGGAGGGCCAAATAGGGACGGGCAATGCGGGGGATGGGGATACTTGAGGTCGCCTCTGGCGAGGCGGTTACGATTTCATCTCCAGGAGCCGCAATCGCCTCATTGAGAACCTGGCCCTGATTCAAAATGATTTCTAAATGAGAAAGCTGAAAGGGCTGGCAGTCCAGCACGCGGGCCTGGGCCTCAGAGGAGGTACTATTCGACGGCAACAGAGATTCAACCACCTTGTAGCGCTGAAGATCATCCAGATAAGTAGCTGTAGTGTTGGCCACAGCAGCACCCTGGGTTAATTTCTCGCCGTTTCCACCAGAAACAATTGCCCACAGGTAAGTTCCTGTAACAGTGCCACAATTGGGGCACTGCTCAGCTTCAAACTCCACTCTGGCACTACATTCAGGACAGATAATCAAGTTGAGGGGCGTCCCACACTCCTGACAAAATCTGTTCTCTTCCGGGTTGTCAAACTGACACTGAGGGCAAATTAGCATGGGGGGATTTCCTCAATTCCCATTATGTACAGGTTACCCGATCTATTCCTTTCCGAGTCATTATGCAGATTCACCTGAAATCATCAACTCATGAAATCCTGGTCATTTGTCCTTCATCATCAGATATTGATCATTGATTCAGGCAGGGGGTAACCCGTAATATGGTTCGTCTGTATACCAATTTTAATTAAGTAACCACTATACACCGCTTCACCGGAAGCGACGACATTCTGGTATAGGTTCTCCCTATAACCAAAGTGCTATGACTGCCGTAAGACCTGACTCAGCAAGTCTTGATGCATCAATGCGCGATCGACCAGAGAATGGACCCGATCGTCTGAGAGGGCCTGATCATTGGCATAACAGTCCAGCCAGACTCGACAGATCTGGTTGGGATCTTCTGGGAGTTGCGCCAACTCCCACCCCGGCAACTCCAGTTCGGCCATCAGACGACTCACTTTGGGATCATAGCTCAGGGCAAAACAGCGGCACCCCTCAGATGCTGCCATAATCAAGCCGTGGTAGCGCATGGCAATGGTCATTTCTACCCCTCGAAACACCCCCTTCAGTTCCTGGGGATTGTCTAATTGCAGGATCTGGCTGGGACCCTTCAGCCGGGATCGGATGGCCTGGGCGATCGCCAGATCCTGCGTGGCCTGAAACGGAACCAGTAGCACACAGGTCTGGGTGGCCACCTGAAAATCGACCAGAGCATGGATGAGCTGTTCGAGACGAGTTGGGGTGAGGCAAGGATGGGAGCGCAGGGCCACGGCAATCCGGGGTGCTGGCAAGTCCCACAGATGGCTGACCGGACTCGCCAGCATCGCCCACACCGGGTCTGGAGCCAGCATACAGGAAATGTTCCAGCTTGACAGCAGGGCTGCCGAGCCCTGATCGCGAACGCTGACCCCCTGACAATGCCTGAAGGTTTGACGGGCCAGCCAACGGCTGAAGGGACGATTTAAGGGGCCAATGCCCTGAGCCCAGGCGATCGTCCGGAGCCCCATGAGTTGGGCCAGACGCATCAGCCCCCCATAGTAGAGGGGGTTCATGGCACTGGTGGCGTCCTGCATCAGGCTGCCCCCGCCCCAAATCAGCGCATCAGCCCCACGCAAGACTCGAAACAGGGTCAGGGGTGCCTTGCGAGGATAAGCCTCGACCCCGTAGCGCCGCTCTGTCTGATGGGGATTGCCAGACAGGACAACTGGGGTCACATGGGGGGGCAACATTTGCAGCAGACAGGCCAGTAAGGCTTCGTCTCCCCCATTGCCATAGCCATAGTAGCCACATAAAACCGCCCGCATTTGTCCCATGATTTACATCGCCCTGTGCTTTTATACTAGGGTTTGCCCGTGCGTCCGTATACAGGATTCATTATTATGCACGTCCTCTCAATTCCCACCTGGATTATTCACATTTCCAGTGTGATCGAATGGATCATTGCTATCTGGCTGATCTGGACCTATGGCGAGATCAGCCAAAATCGCACCTGGCGATCGCTCTCGATCGCCATGCTCCCTGCTCTGGTCAGCGCCATGTGCGCCTGTACCTGGCACTTTTTCGACAACACCACATCCCTGGAGTGGCTGGTTACTGTTCAGGCCTCTACAACGGTACTGGGCAACTGTACCCTCTGTGCAGCAAGCTGGTGGATCTGGCAACAAAAAAATGCCGGATGAGAGAACCCCCCTCATCCGGTAACTCCTGATCCCAAAGTACTGGTTAGTCAATGATTCATCGACGGGCAGTTAAAATCTAGACCAGGGATTTGGGTTGAATTTTGTGGGTCTTCAACCCGTCACAATTTTCCTGATAGAACCCTACTTGGCATCAACAAAATCAGCATCAATCACATCTGAGTCGCTGGTGTTGCCTCCCTGGGGAGAAGCCCCATTGGGCGTACTGCCATTGGCCTGGGAATAGATGGCGCTGCCCACCTGCATCAGTGCTTCCTGCAAGGTACTGGAGAGGGACTTCATCTGGGCATAATCCTCCCGTTGCCCAGCCTCCCGCAGATCCTTGATCACCCCTTCGAGACGATCGCGATCGCCTGCTGGCACCCGATCGCCCAGATCTTGCAGTTGCTTCTCGGCCTGATAGGCCAGAGAGTCGGCCATATTCTTCGTATCCACCTGTTCCCGTCGCTGCCGATCGGCATCCGCGTTGCGCTCTGCATCCTTCACCATCTGCTCAATTTCCTGTTTGTCCAGGGTAGAGGCTCCAGAAATGGTGATGGATTGCTGCTTACCGCTGCCTTTGTCTTTCGCTGAAACCGATAAGAGACCGTTGGCATCGATGTCGAAGGTGACCTCGATTTGCGGGACTCCACGAGGTGCTGCGGGAATGCCATCCAGGTGGAAGGTACCCAGGCTCTTGTTGTCACCAGCCATTTCCCGTTCCCCTTGCAGGACATGAATTTCCACATTGGCCTGTCCATCGGTAGCCGTTGAGAACACCTCCGACTTCTTGGTGGGGATCGTGGTGTTACGGGGGATGATGCGGGTCATCACACCCCCCAGGGTTTCCACACCCAGAGAGAGGGGCGTTACATCCAGCAGCAGAACGTCCGTGACCTCCCCGGCCAGTACCCCCGCCTGCACGGCAGCCCCGACCGCAACCACCTCATCAGGATTGACGGTCATATTGGGATCTTTACCCGTCAATCGCTTGACCAGGGCCTGAACGGCTGGAATTCGGGTGGAGCCGCCTACCAGAACTACTTCGTCAATATTGGCAGCGGTCATTTTGGCATCTCGCAGGGCCTGCTCTACCGGTTGACGACAGCGATCGAGCAGGTCAGAACACATCTCCTCAAACTTCGCCCGGGTTAGGGTCAGGTCCACATGACGGGGACCCTCCTGGGTAGCGGTAATGAAGGGCAGGTTGATCCCGGCCTGGGTGGCACTGGAGAGTTCAATTTTGGCTTTCTCAGCTGCTTCCGTCAGGCGTTGCAAGGCCTGCTTGTCTTTCCGCAGGTCTACCCCCTCCTGTTTCTGAAATTCCTGGGCGATCCAATCGACAATCTTGCGATCGAAATCGTCCCCTCCCAGGTGGGTGTCGCCACTGGTGGCCTTCACTTCAACAATTCCATCCCCAACTTCCAGTAGGGATACATCAAAGGTGCCCCCCCCCAAGTCAAAGACCAGAATTGTTTCATTGTTTTTCTTATCCAGACCATAGGCCAGAGCTGCGGCAGTTGGTTCATTGACAATCCGCAGCACCTCGATTCCGGCGATCTTACCGGCGTCCTTGGTTGCCTGCCGCTGGGAGTCGTTAAAGTAAGCAGGCACAGTTACCACCGCCTGCGTAATTTTTTCTCCCAGGTATTTACTGGCATCTTCAACCAGCTTGCGCAGCACCTGAGCTGACATTTCCTCTGGCGCAAACTGTTTTCCTTCTACCGGACATTCGAGCCGGACACTATTTCCATCCCGAGTCACTTTATAGGCAACCTGAACCGCTTCCTGGGTAATCTCATCATATTTGCGACCAATGAAGCGCTTGACGGAATAGAAGGTATTGGCCGGATTCATGACGGCCTGCCGCTTGGCGATTTGGCCCACCAGGCGATCGCCACCCTTGGTGTAGGCCACCACTGAGGGCGTAGTCCGGTGCCCTTCGACGTTGGCAATCACGATCGGCTGCCCCCCTTCCATCACAGCCACACAGGAATTCGTTGTTCCCAGGTCAATTCCAACCACTTTAGCCATTCTGCTTGCCTCCTGAACTGGTAATAATTCCAGCCATACTTGTGCTGATTTCCTTTGTCCCCAGACTATCGAAACAACCCGGTCCTAGAGGTTCGGCTCTATGGTCAACCGGGATCGTAATTCCCGCACTTGGGCAAAGTTGGGGAGAGAATAGAGGTTTTTATTCAGTTGATTAAGTTTGAGTTAAATCATCGAATGAAAATACTTCATCCAGGTTGAAATCAAGTGGCAATATCTGAAACGAGAACTCAATATCCCGATTAAGGGCAAATTAAGAGCAGCCACAAAAGTGTTCATTGTGAACTACTTTGCCGGATGAATCTATTGTTCGATACGTGAATAACGATTTCACATTTAAGTCCTAAATAAAGACAAATTCTGATGACGACGATGATATTTTTCTATGAATCAGGTATGATGTCTACGAATATAAAGTTTGGCTGAAACATAGGTGGGGGTTGCCAGTAAGGCTTAATACCTATGTTCCGTTAAACTCATTAACTGTGTTATGCCAGCCTGGAGAGAATCGTGACTATCTACATCGGCAACCTGTCCTTCCAAGCAACTGAGGAGGATTTGAGGGAGATTTTCGCTGAATATGGTGAGGTCAGCCGCGTCAGTCTTCCGACAGATCGAGAGACAGGTAGAAAACGGGGCTTTGCTTTCGTCGAGATGAAGGACGAAGCGAAAGAAGATGTTGCGATCTCTGAATTAGATGGTGCCGAATGGCTCGGTCGAGAGCTAAAAGTTAATAAAGCTAAGCCTCGCGAAGACAGTCGGGGGAGTCGTAGTGGTTCTGCAGGCGTCTCGGGCAATTCTCGTCAGAGTCTCTAAGTTTAAATCTATTGGCTACGCCTCAAGCCTGTGATCCCTGGCTGGTCATTTTCCAGTCTGGAAAGATTTTCATACTTTCCAGATGACCATTGTTGCCCTCTCATTTCTCAGTGCAGAAACCAGCACTCCATCATTCTGGCCTGGAATAGAAAACCTTTCTCCTGCCTTGAGAATGACATCGGCTCCATTGCAGGTGATCCAAACGTGACCCGTGATTACCTCTATGACTCGATCGGATCGGGGCAGGGAGATAACCGCTGTGGCTGGCAAAATCAGGCCGCAGACCTTAGAGTCTGCTCGATTTTTGCCCAGGTTTAACCAGGGAACTGATCGAAGCCCAAAGAACGGAATTGAGGCTTTCATAGAGTCTCCAGATGATGGGCTGAACTTCTCCCAGCATCATCTAGTGACCGGAGGGATGAGAAGGTACAGATCTGGGTTATTCAAAGCAGTACAGTTGGAATTAATCCTAACTGTACCGGTGAAATTTTTCTGAACTGTACCGGGTCAACTGGAGTCCGATCTTCTATAGTCCGATCATGGCGTGATTGGCGATCCTGGCATGAATGTTCCCCTTGATCCGCGATCGGAACACCCCCTTTACCTGCAAATCCGAGATTACTTCAGCCGGTTAATCCAGTCTGAAAAGCTGGTTCCGGGCGATCGGCTCCCCTCGATTCGGAGCCTGTCCCAGGCGACTCGGGTCAACAAACTCACGGTTATTGAAGCCTACAGTGTGCTGGAGGCCGATGGATTGATCCATGCCCGCCAGGGAGCCGGATATTTTGTCAACAGGACGATCGCCTCAGTGGTACGGCTGAAATCCACGTTCAATCCCGACCAAAAAGTCATCATTCAGGAACAAGGCAGCGGTTCTTTTGTCCAGCAATTTACGGCATCCTTGCAAGCTCAGAAGCAGGGGAATATTCTGGACTTCAGTTCGGGGTTTCCCCGGGTCTCCGTTTCTGAGGAATTACAACGGATTACCCGACGGGCTGTAGCCGAGGCCACGGACAGCCTCTTCAAGTACGATTTCCCGGAGGGCCAGGTCAATCTCCGCAAGCAAATCGCCCAGTTGCTGCTCCAGCAGGGATTGGAGGTTTCACCGGAATCCTTAATCGTCACCAGTGGTTCAGAACAGGCCCTGGCGCTGGTTATGCGGTACACGGTGCGATCGGGGGATTGGGTGGTCGTGGAAACACCAACTTATCATGGGGCCCTGGCCATCCTGGAAAATTTGGGGGCCAGGGTGATTGGGATTCCCATGACCGTCGCAGGGATGAACCTGGATCTCCTGGAACAGTATCTCCAGAGCCATCGCCCCGCCCTGATCTACACCATCAGCACCCTGCACAATCCCACAGGGCTGACTACATCCCAGCAGCATCGGCAACGACTACTGGCCCTGGCCGAACAATACGAATGCCTGATCCTGGAAGACAATGCCTATGAGGGGTTGAACTTTGAACCGGCCCCACCCCCGATCAAGGCTCTGGATAGCCACGATCGAGTGATCTACACGGGCACCTTCTCTAAAACCCTGATGCCGGGTTTGCGGATTGGGTATATGGTTGTCACGGGAGCAGACTACAACCCATTACTGGAACAGAAAGTCCTGCACGATCTGCATACCTCTGGCGTGTCCCAGGCGATCGTCAGTGAGATTCTGGCATCGGGCCATTACCGTCGCTATCTGAATCGCCTTCGGACCACCAACCTCCAGAGTCGCAACACAATGCTCCAGGCCCTGGAACGTTATTTCCCCGAAGAGGTGAGTTGGACAATTCCCAACGGCGGGCTGTTCCTGTGGACCCATTTGCCTGATCGACTGTCCCTGCCCATCCTCTGTCGGGAAGCCCTCGCCCACCAGATCCTGATCTCGAATGGAGCGGCCTTCTTCCCCGGTCAGCAGGGCTATCCAGCCATGCGCTTGAATTTCTGTCAGTCGCCCCAGGAGATCGATCGAGGATTGGCCCTGTTAGGCGATCTGATGAAACGTCACCTGAGTTCCGGGCTGATCAGCAAAACATTAACTCCCGTTCATCTAGCCGCACAGTTTTAATTCCCAGCAGAAAATTATTTGATTTGGGCTCCCCGATCGCGCAGTTGCTGCATAAAAAATTCTTCCAGGGAAGGACGGGCCAATTGCATCAGGATCAGTTGAGCATCGATCAACTGCAAACTAGCGATAAAATCCTGGGGACTGCCCAGCAGATGCCCCTGCCAGCAACCATCCTGGAAGGACAGATCTGGAATGCGCTTCCGGAGAATTTCTGGATTGCCCCCCCGCACCTTCACCCGGTAACGGTCACTGATGCCAAGGAGTTCATCCAGGGACCCGATGCAGATCAATTCCCCTTGAGACAGAATTGCCACCCGATCGCAGATTTGCTCAACATCAGATAGCACATGGCTGTTGAAGAAAATCGTTTTCCCCTGTTCTTTAAGGGAGAGAATGATCTCGCGAATCTGATAACGCCCCATGGGGTCCAGTCCAGACATGGGTTCGTCCAGAAAAACCAGTTCTGGATCATTGATCAGGGCCTGGGCCAGACCCATTCGTTGCAACATACCCTTGGAGTACTGACGTAACTGGCGCTTGCGAGCCGTCGTCTGGGCCAATCCCACCAGATCCAGCAGGCGAATAATCCGTTGCCGTCGTTCCGCTCCTGGGATTTGAAACAGTTCAGCAGTAAATTGCAGCAACTCCCAGCCCGTGAGGTAATCATAAAAGTAAGGGTTTTCAGGCAGATACCCCACCCGTTGCTTGACGCTGCGATCGCCGATCGGCTTGCCTAACAGGGATCCCCGCCCAGCCGTAGGCCGGGTGATTCCGAGCAAGGTCTTCAGCAGGGTTGTTTTACCCGCTCCATTAGGACCCAACAGGCCAAAAGTTTCTCCTTGATAAACCGTGATGGAACATCCCTGTAGTGAAACTGTCCGCTGGTGAAACCAAAATCCCGTCCGGTAAATCTTCCGAAGATCTTGGGTTTGCACCACCACTGAACGTTCAGTAGGGATTAATTCAGGAGACACTTCGGTAACAGAATCCATAGCCTTTCAAAGTTCAAAGTTCAACGTCCACAATCAAATGGTCTTACCCTTGCAGGGGCACCAGGGCTATGTGAGAGATGCAAATCCTTTTCAGCCATCTTCTCAGATTTGAGTTTTGAATTTAATATTCTATTCTTTCCCCAGTTGGAGTGATTTTATATCAAGCTAGATAAGGAACATCAGACACTTTACTGTATCAAGTGCCTCAACCTATGGATCGGTCAAAAGTCGTAGCGATTATCACTGGCGTCATTTCGCTGTTTCTGGGTATCTTCTATCTGGTCCTCGTCCAGATGCTGGATTTTCGCGGCGAGATGCAACCGGCCCCAGTCAGCCAACTTCCTGCTGCCATTTATTCGAACCTCCCATTTTCAAACCAGTTCCCTGTCTAAGTAATCGGGTGAGATTAATTATAAAAATGGGGGTCTGGGGGCTTTTGCTGGCGCAACGCTTCGCGAACGCCCCCAGGAAGGGGGCATGCCCCCTTCACCCCTACACCTATCCTCGATTTAATTGTGCCGACCTACTTAGTACGCCCAATTAAACGGTTTGGAAGGGGTGGAGGGAGAAGCCCCAAGCCCCATGGTGCACCCCTCATTGTTTGTAATACCAGATGATAGGGATGCTCTGCTATGTTTTGAAGCTTTGCGAAACCGATCTAACCCGTTCGAAAGCAACCATATAGAAGAATTCTATGCAAGGCGAAGTTCAGTCTAGTTCAGCGCGGCTTGCTATCCTGATTGATGCAGATAATGCAAACCCCAATCTGATAGAACCGCTGCTGCAAGAGATTGCCACCTATGGGATTGCTCACGTTAAGCGCATTTATAGCGACTGGACCGACGGGCACTCCAATATCTGGAAGCCAAAACTCCATAAGTTTGCCATTCAGCCCATCCAGCAGTTCAAGTATACCACTGGCAAAAACGCCACAGACAGTGCCTTAATTATTGATGCGATGGATCTGCTCTACACGCAGAACTTCGATGGATTTTGCATTGTCTCCAGTGATAGCGACTTTACCCGTCTGGCTAGCCGCATTCGAGAGGCGGGACTCGTCGTTTATGGGTTTGGGGAAAAGAAAACCCCTGAAGCCTTTGTCAGTGCTTGCGATAAGTTTATCTATGTCGAGATTCTGGAGCGCACCAACACGACAGAACCCTCACAAGTCACGAAGGATACTTCCCCAGATCAGGCAAAGACCCCCAATAAACAGAAGATTGATAAGAAGCTCCTCAAACTCTTCAAAACGGCCTATGAAGCGATCGCAGGTGAAGATGGTTGGGCAAACCTGGGACCTTTCGGAGCCCAACTGAACAAGCTTTCCCCCGCCTTTGATTCCAGAAACTATGGGTATCAGAAGTTGGGAGCCCTGGTTCGAGCGACAGGAATCTTTGAAGTCAGGGAGACCCCCCATGATAAAAGCCCAACAGCCAAAGAATTGCATATCAAGTTAAAAGCCTCCACCCCAGGAATTCCCTGAGCAGGGACAAAAGCAAAACCCGCCTGCGCGGGTTCTCAAACTCTTATGGATTCCAATGCTCAGTCAAGCAGCATCAGGGAGTGCGCCGAGTGAGCAATCCCCACAGAAAAATCGCAATAATCGCACCGATCACCGCAACAAACAGCCCTGAAAGACTCAGCCCAGCGCCAGCAGCCGTGATCTGTAATGACCCCGTTTGTAACAGGGTAAAAAATGTGCCCCCGACAAAAGCACCAACAATTCCCAGGCAAATTGTGCCAAGAATACCACCTCCCTGAGAACCAGGATAGATTGCTTTTGCAATCGCACCTGCTAGCAGTCCCAAAACAGTCCAAGCAACTATATTCATGACATTCCTCAAAATTAATGTGTGGTTATTATGACTATTTCGACATTGACATTCTGTGCAATAACCTCCATTAATCTACTCAGAAAATTTCATTTTCATGATCTGCCCAGTGGAATAGCTCTGGCCACAAAATCAACGTCAATGGATAGAGAAATAGTGATCTGGTAATTCCTGGAAATAGGAAATCCCATCACCTGGCCAACGATCGTCCCTCCTATTCAGGGGTTCCGCCCCTATCTGCCGTTCACATCCCAAGTGCAAGGGGAGAGCATCCCAGTTTTGCAAGGTTGCCCTCATCCCCCAGCCCCTTCTCCCAAAGAGGGAGAAGGGGAGCCAGGTTCAAAGTCCCTCTCCCGTTCTGGGAGAGGGATTTAGGGAGAGGGCTACAAAAGTGGGATGCACTCGTGCAAGGGCTATCTCTGAGCATAGAGCTCAAGATTAAATCCTTCTTCTGGTAGATCAGGAAAACTGAAATTGGTAGATGTAATTCCTATCAATTGAAGGATGGAATTACATCTATTGATTGATTCGACTTCCCATTTTCAACTGATATAAAGATAGCAATCGAATCAAGGAGAAAGTTCCAAGATGAAACGCAAGATTGCAGATTCTTTAAAGCACAGACTATCTTTAATTGTTGGTGGACTTCTAACATTTTTGTTTGTGTTTCTAGGAATATTTGGCCACGCAAGTACTCTGGCGATCGCAGCCCCCCATAGCTCCCCCACCCTGATTGCGACGAGTGCATCTAGTCTTTCTCAAGAAGTAGCGGGCAAAGCCAGGGAAGACCTCGGCACGGTTCAAAAAAATCTCGGCAAAGTCTCTGGACAGATTGAAGGCACGACCAATCAGGTGAAAGGCCGCGCTCTGCGTGACACCGGTAGAACCCAGGCAAAATTGGAAACCACTCAACAAGCAATTAAAAATCGTGCCAGGAAAGATCTGAATACCACACAAAATGCCGCCGATCGAGCACGCAACCGAATTTCTGAAACCACGGATCAGGTCGGAGATCGGGTTGCGGAAGCCACAGAAAGCACAGTTGATTCGCTCAAAACCTTTTTTGGTCAGTAGTCAGTCATTTTTGATCCCTGCCAGCCCACTCAGTAAGCGAGTCAGATGACTGGCAAAAAGAGGGGTCTGGGGGCTTTGCCCCCACCCCCTTCATCCCTCAATTCTTGCTCGACAAACTGCTACTTATTTCTTGAAAAGGAGTTTCCTATGAAGTTCATGACTGATGCACTGTCATTTTTGCGCCCAATTCGATTTATGTTCGCGGCCCTAATGTGCACAATGCTATTTCTCATAAGCACTGTTCCAGTTCAAGCTGCAAATGCGCCAAAAAGTCAGCCTACTCAGGGCACTGCCCAGCTCGAAGAGATCCATGAGAGTGCTGAAGATGTAGCGAACTCTCCTCCAATGTCACTGAAAGAAGTTGAAGAACGATCGAAAAGGGGCTTCAACGAAGTCCAAGGTGCTGCGGATAAGGACAAGTTCAAATCAGGGGATTCTAGGCCGGTCATCTTAGATGAAATAGAGAAGGCCATGGATAAACTTAACAGGAATTAGGGCGATTGACGGTTGCTGGATCCAGGTGCGTAATCTCGACTTCCCTAATCACCATTGAGGAATTCCATTAGGCCCGGATTAAGTTACTGGGGTAAGATTTACTCGTGTAGCTCTCTCAGTTATCTGTGTCATCTATTCACAGCCTGCACTGAGTGAGCTTTTTACTGCCTGACCAGCTTTTCAAACATTCTTCTCAATGAATATGAACAGCATACTTCAAGGCTTGACTGATCTGACCGAAGAAGGGATGCCCCTTTGGTCTGGCTTTCCCCTGGCCCAGACATCCTCTTTTTCAATTGATACCACTTTCCTTGGTCCTACGCTAGTTAATCTGGTGGGCGCGATCGCCATCCTGATTGTGGGTTGGATTATCGCTGGCTTAGTCTCGAGTGCCGTCCGACGGCTACTCAAGCTAACGAACCTGGACAATCGCTTTGCCAGTATGGTCTCTGGCCCTACCACGAATGTCGGTCCTGTCGTTGAAACCTGGGTGTCTGCGATCGTATTCTGGATTTTGATGATCCTGGCGATCGTGGCTTCCCTCAACGCTTTAAATCTGACAGTAGTTTCCCAGCCCCTGAATAATTTCCTCAATCAAATCTTTGCTTTTCTGCCCAAATTGGGTGCGGCCTTCCTTCTGGTGGCCATCGCCTGGGCTGTGGCTACGCTAGCAAAGCTGATTGTCATTCGTACAGCTCGATCCCTGGGGCTGGATCAGCGATTTGCCCCCCCTGTGGAAGACAGTACCTCTGCTCAGCCCCAGTTGTTGCTGAGTGATACCCTGGGGAATGCCCTCTACTGGTTCGTATTTCTCTTCTTCCTGCCCCTGATCCTGGGAGTTCTGGATCTGCAAGGACCCCTCCAACCCGTTCAGAACCTCCTGAACGAGATTCTGGCAGCGTTGCCTAGAATTCTGAAGGCAGTGATTATTGGTGTCGTCGGTTGGCTCATTGCCCGAGTCGTGCGAGGTCTGGTCACCAATCTGCTGGCAGCAACCGGTTCAGACCAGCTTGGCGCTAAGTTCGGCCTGAGCCCCAGTAAACAGCCCCTTTCCTCCCTGGTTGGGCTGATCACCTACATTCTGGTGCTAATTCCCACTGCGATCGCAGCCTTAGATGCGCTGAATCTACCTGCCGTTTCCCAACCTGCTACAGAAATGCTGAATCAGATTCTGAGGGCCATTCCCCAGATCTTTACAGCAGTCCTGATTCTGGTTGCGGGCTATGCGATCGGACGTTTCGTGAGCGAGTTGGTCACAAACTTACTCTCTGGCATTGGTTTCAATAATATTTTCTACTGGTTAGGGCTCAGCTCCGCCCCCTATACCTCCACGGCTGCAGCGACTCCCACTGCGACGGAAGAAAGTTCAGAAGTCCCCCCACGGAATCCTGCTGAAATTGCCGGTATCGTTGTCCTGGTTGGAATTTTACTCTTTGCGACTGTTGCAGCCACAAACGTCCTCAATATTCCAGCCCTGACCTCGATCGTGACCGGATTACTGATCTTGCTGGGTCAGATCCTGGCCGGGCTGGCGATTTTTGCGGTAGGGCTGTACCTGGCAAATTTCGCTTTCACGCTGATCAAGGGCTCTGGCAATTCCCAGGCTCGGATTCTGGCCCACGCCTCCAGAATTTCTATTATCATTCTGGTTTCAGCCATGGCCCTGCAGCAGATTGGAGTTGCACCCAGCATCGTCAATCTTGCTTTTGGTCTGATGTTTGGAGCAATTGCTGTTTCGATCGCCCTAGCTTTTGGGCTCGGAGGGCGGGATGTTGCGGCTGAGCAATTACGCGCCTGGTTAGCTAATTTCAAGAGCCGACCCCCTCAATAGGCAACGGATTGCCTCCAGACTTTTTCCCCAGAGGATGCTGGAATCCTTCCCATCCTGGTTACCCTGGCGGCTAAAGTTGCGGCTGCAAAAACAAAACCAGTCTGTCTTGCTGGCCCTTGTTCGCGAAATCACAACTTTAACCGCCAGTTCCTTTCAACCATGGCTTTGCTGAATGCAAATATGAATTACCCTCATCCCCAACCCTTCTCCCGCAGGAGAAGGGAGCTAAAACTCTTGTTCCCTCTCCTTTGGGAGAGGGCTAGGGTGAGGGCTGCATAAGGCTCAAGCACGAAAATCATCCTTCTATTCAGCAACGCCTCAACCCTTCCCCCAGACTACCTCCGAGGAGGTTTAAAGTTGGTCCTCGTTAATCGGAGCGATGTACTGCCGATGAGCACGGACGTAGCAGGTGTAAGTATTCTGTCGATTCCCCAGGGTCTGCTGAACATCCAGAAGATTGACTCGCACATAGACCCAGGGCTTTCCATCCAGCACCTCGATCGCATCCCAGTTCGCTTTCAGGGGCGGACGAGGCATGACTGCATTGGTTTGAATTACCACTGAATCCACAACCGCCCCATAAGCAATCCGAACCAGAACCTTCCCCTGCTTATTCCGGCAATTCACCCCAGCTTTATCTGGTTCCACAATCAACCATTTCCGCTGTAGATAATAGCCCCGATTGCCCAAAATTCTGGCGGTTTTGAAGTTACCATTTCCATCGGGCTGAGACACATCCGCAATCTGGGCTGAGACTGGCAAAACTGGCATCGCCAGGATCAGTGCCGCAAGAGTCCATAAGGCCTGTTTTTTCATTACCGCGCTCCTTACCCGTTCATCAGGTCAGTTCTTTAGGAACTGCCCCACTTCTTGAAACACCCTATCCCGTTCCAGATCCAGCGGAATAATATGGTCGGACTGTTCCAGCCAGATCAGAGTTTTCTCAGTTGAACCCAACTGATCGTAAATCAGAGTCGCCCCCGCCGGATCGACGATCGTGTCCCCAGGGGCCTGCATAATCAGGGTCGGCACGGTAATGCCCGGCAATTCCTGTTTCACCAGAGCAATCAACTCATTGGCACTGCGAACAGCAGCGAGGTTGAAAGACCGAAAAAACAGCGCCTGCTGGGCCTGCTGCCGCATGGTTCGATCTCGAATTGGCAACCGCAGGCGAGGCACTTCAGAGATCACCTGCCCCAGGGAAAACAGCAACACCTCTGGCTTGATCCGATCGTTCAACTGACGACGGATAGCCATATAAGGAGCCAGGAGTACCAGTTTTTCGATCGGATGTTGAACGGCCAGATGTAATCCCAGGGGGCACCCAGTCGAGAAGCCCACCACACTGACCCGGTCATACTGGCGCACCAGTTGCAGGTAGGTTTCCAGGATATGGAGGTACCATTGCTGCCAGGTCGAAGCGGGCATGCGGAAGGATGGTCGATCGTGTCCCGGATAGTTAATCGCCCGGACGGTCAGCCCCTGTTGATGCAGATAGGCCCCCAGAAGCTGCATTTCGTAAACGCCCCCGCCCAATCCATGCAGCAATAAACAGGCATGGGAACAGGCTTCTGAGCCTTCCAGGAAAAAAGGCGTATTGGTCAACATGGATGACAATTCTCAGAGATAATTTCTACAATCCAGGATTATGCTTCAGTTTTATGTTATCTCAGAGAAATTTCTAAGCCGTGGAGACAGTTTCCCCATCCGCCTACTGTATCGTTCTGGTCACAACCTCATCCCGTCAGGAGGCAGAGACGATCGGATCAGCCCTGGTTGAGGCCCGTCTGGCCGCCTGTGTCAGCCTCACCCCCGTGCATTCCATCTACACCTGGCAGGGAGAGGTTCACCGGGATGACGAGTGGCAGCTCATGATTAAATCTGAAGCCAGCCGCTTTGAAGAACTGGCTGCCCTGGTCCGATCGCGCCATTCCTACGACGTTCCAGAGATCATTGCCCTGCCGCTCATAGCTGGTTCTCCGCCCTATCTTCAATGGATTTCAGATCAGGTGCGCCCCTTAACGTGAACACAAGGCTTCAAATTCGGCCACCGGCCCTTTCTGCAGCAACCACGGTGGCAATACTGAGGGGAAATTCCTCCAGGTCTGCATCTTCAGTTGCAGGCATGGGAGACACAAAGGTATAGCAGGGATCACAGTCCCCAGAATCGTAAACCTGAATCGCCCATTTATCCGGCAGTCCTTCGATACCGATTTCTACCACGGACCATTCTACGCCAGATTGCTTGCTGGAGAGGATCAGAAAAAAGTCCTGATCTTCTGCCGGAATCTCTAAATCCTCGACCAGGAAAGACAGGGCCAGTTGGGCTGACTCCTGAGCGGTCAGCGTCATGATGCCCCTTCTCCCTGCACCTGGGGATACAGGCCCAACTGCCTGGACAATTCCCGTGCCACATAGATCAAAAATTTCGCCCCATCCTGGTTATCGTGATGGGCCATGGCTGTCGCCACCTGGAACATTGTTTGGATCAGACCTGCATCCAGTAAGTCCGGATGGGCATCCAAAACTTCGGGCTCCTGGCCATTAGGGCATTTCAGAAGCTGGTCAATCAAACCGTAGTAGAGGGTCTGGCGTTGTTCATCCATGGGGCAGGTCAAAGGGAGGTGTTGTCCTCCTATCCTAGAATGGCCTGCTGAGTCAGATGATCTTGCCATTAAGCCCGTACTCAACCACCAGACCCAATACTGAGGCAGGATTTTAAGAAATTTTCGGGACAGGGGACGGGGATTTTGCCAGTGGCGTTTAACTCAAGGCTTCTGACAGGTAATCCGCTGCGGCTTCGACGGTGGCGATCGCCTGCTCATAGGCCATCCGGGTCGGCCCTAACATGCCTACACTGCCCACTGGCACTGATCCCCGCCGGTAGGTGGTGGAAACCAGGGCACAGGATCGCATCGGTTCCAACGGATTCTCAGCGCCAATCCGAATACTGACCCGTCGATCGCCAGGTTCACCCCCCCGTTGGGACCACATCAGGGGCCAGAGCTGATCCTGCTCGTCTTCCAGGAGATGGACGATCGCCTGAAACTGATGGAGTTCGGAAAACTCTGGGTGGCGAAGCACTTCAGACACCCCACTGATAAAAATCTGAGTGGTGGTGGCAGCCTGGGACAGGCCAGTCAACTCCCTCAGCAACGTACTTAAGAAATCTGCATAGCGTTCGAACTCCCGATCCAGATCCTGCCAATCCATCGTGGCCAGTTCCAGCAGGGATTTTCCCCGCAGTTGATGGTTCAGGAAATTGGACAGGATTTGAATTTCCCGCTCCAATGTTTCCGTATCCGGGGCCTCGGCATCCGCTACTTTCGGTAATTCGATCAAAACAGATTTCGTCTCATAGGAATCTAAAACTGCAATTAGCATGGCCCGATCGGGATCCACCAGAATCAGTTGCAGATGACGCAGGGTAGCCGTACTGGACTGGGGTGTGGTAATCAGGGCGACATAACCGCTCAAGGTCGCCAGAATCTGAACCGCTCCCCGCAACAAAGACTCCAAACTCCGCCCTTCCCGGCTCAGCCGATCGCTCAACTGTTGCTCCACCTGTTGCGCCAGCGCGGTCGCAGGCGAGATCAACTGATCCACATAGATGCGGTAACCAGAGTCAGAGGGAATGCGCCCAGCAGAGGTATGGGGCTGATACAACAAACCGGCCTTTTCCAGATATCCCATCGCATTCCGAATCGTCGCCGGACTGAAGGTCAGATTATATTCCTCCACCAGAGCTTTTGAGCCTACCGGTTCTGCGGTCGCAATGTAATGCCGCACGGTGGCCCAGAGAATATGCTGCTGTCTGGCATTGAGGTTGACTTTTACAGGCATTTTGATCTGGATCGATGAAAAATTTAATCTTGAAATTCTTAAGAAAACCAGAGTGAATCGGGGATCTGCAACCAAGCCCTTAAACTACGACTAGTTCCATCAATCAAACTTGGCTTAAAAGGCTGGAACGATTATGACGGAGAGCAGGTCTGGATAAAAGTATCCGGATATGCATCTGTCGCTCCAGGATGGTTACTGCAATAAGGGCGATTTAGGAATCAGAATAGCAGATGTTCCATTTTCCCTGTAAAAGACACCGAAATCAGGGATTCGGATTGCTCTAGTAAGCCCTGCCCCTTCTTTAACCCTGGGGAATGGGTCCAAACTTTGAACATCAACCTATCTATATTTCTTGTTATAGATCAATAACAATGGCCGGTGGAATTTCCTTTTCTTCCTCTTCCCGCCTGGAAAATACGGTTCTGACCCAACGGTCTATCCGGGCGATTATTATCCTGATGATTTCAACGCTCCTTCTGGGGGCCTGCGGCCTGCGATTGGCACAACTGCAATTGGTGGAAGGGCATCGTCATCGAGCATCTGCCGATCGCAATCGGATTCGAATGATCCCGATCGCCTCCGATCGAGGCAACATTCTGGATCACAAGGGTAGATTGCTGGCAGCCAACCGGCTTTCCCGGTCGGTCTATCTCTGGCCCCGGGAACAGTCCCAGGAAAGATGGCAGCAATCAGCGCTGATCCTGAGCAAAATTCTCAAGATCCCTGGCCCAGAAATCCAACAAAAGTTGACCCAGATAGGCTATCACTCTCCCATGCCTGTGCGGATTGTCCGGGATATCTCCCCAGCCGCCTTTACCGCCCTGGCTGAACAGGCCGAACAACTGCCCGGTGTTGAGATCCGTGCAGAATCCAGCCGTATTTACCCCCATGGCAGTCTGGCTGCTCACGTCCTGGGCTATATCGGGGAAGCTACCGAGGAGGATTTGAAAGCCCATCCCAATTACCCAATCGGCATTGTGGTTGGACAAATGGGGGTAGAACGCATTGCCAATGCTGAACTCCAGGGATCCTGGGGCGATCGCTTGGTGGAAACAGATGTCCGGGGGCGGGAGTTGCAGATGCTGGGTGTTCACCCCCCCGTGGCAGGCTCCCCCGTCCAACTGACGATCGACCTGGACTTGCAACGGACGGCAGAAAAAGCCCTGGGAAATCGCCGGGGCGCTGTGGTGGTTCTGGATGTGAAAACAGGGGCCGTGCTGGCCTTGGCCAGTGGACCGACCTTCGATCCCAACCTGTTTACTCGCAAGATGACCACCGCAGAGTGGAAAGGGCTGCAAAATCCGGATAAGCCATTTCTCAATCGAGCCCTGCAGGGGTATCCCCCAGGGAGCACGTTTAAAGTGGTCACGGCTGTCGCAGGTATGGAGTCTGGTAAATTCGCACCCGATTCCATGTTGGGAACCTATGCCTACATCAATCTGGGGGGGCATCTATTCCATGAACATGGGGCAGGTTATGGGGTAATTGGCTTCTCCGATGCCTTTGCCGTCAGTAGTAACACCTTCTTCTACCAGGTGGGTCTGACCACAGGGCCAGAGCAGATTTCCAAATGGGCTCAGCGGCTGGGGATCGGAGAGATTACGAACCTGGGCCTGGAAGGAGAAAGTCATGGGCTGGTGCCCACCCCAACCGAAAAACAAAAACTCTATGGCGAGCCCTGGTACGGAGGCGACACGGTGAGTATGGCGATCGGTCAGGGACTGGTCCAGGTCAGCCCACTGGAGCTAACCGTTGTCTATGCCACGATCGCGAACGGGGGGTGGCGGGTAAAACCTCATTTGCTGGCCTCCCAAACCGATGCAATGGTGGCGCAGCGACAGCGGATCGGCTTGAAATCGGGCACGATCGCCGTGATTCGATCGGGGCTGATCGCCGTGGTTCAACAGGGTACGGCCAGCCAGTTAAATGATGGCTCTATTCCTCTGACTGCTGGTAAAACAGGCACCGCCGAAGTTTTGGGCCAGCGTGACAATGCGCTCTATGTCGGGTTTGGCCCCGCCAGGGATCCCCAAATTGCCGTCGCTGTCGTGGTGGAAAATGGTGGGTTCGGGGCTGAATCTGCGGTTCCGATCGCCCATCAAATCTATAAGACCTACTTCAAAACCCAGTCTAAGTAACAGATTCTGTATCCACGGTAGCCCAGAGGGAGCGGAACTTCTCTGAGCCTCTACCCTGAAGCTCAGGATTTACAACTTTTGTTTTTCCCTATAGAACACTTGCAATAATTTAGGGCAAAGTTGGGAATAGAATGTCGCCTAATCAATGGCCCACCAGCCCATGAACGCTTCCATGGTCATTACCCTGCTAATCGTTGAAGATTGCGCCGAAGATCGGCTCACTTACCGCCGCTTTCTGCAGCAGGATAGCCTCTACACCTACCAAATCACCGAGCTTGAAACCACAACAGAAGCGAGAATCTGGTGCAAACAGACTACGCCCGATCTAATTTTGCTGGATCTGATGTTACCGGATAGCCCTGGTCTGGCGTTATTGGAGCAACTCAGACAAGATGTGAGTCTGGCCCAATCGGCCATCATCATTCTGACCGGACAGGCAGATGTAGACACTGTAATTCGCAGCCTGAAAAGTGGGGCTCAAGACTATCTCATTAAAAACAGCCTCACCCCTGGGCACTTTCAACAGGCTGTTCATAGTGCCTTAGAAAGGCTATATCTGGCTCGCAACCTGGAACAGCGACAGGCCCAGCAAACCCTGATGACCACGATCGCCCTCCGCATCCAGCAATCCCTCCAGCTCGATGAAGTTCTGGATACCACCGTTAGAGAGGTGCGCCAGTTGTTGAACGCCGATCGGGTGCTGATCTATCAGTTTCAGCCTGATTGGAATGGAACCATCGTGGCAGAGGCGGTGCTTCCTGGTTGGACGATCTCTCTCGGTACTGATGTTGAGGATACCTGCTTTCAGCAAGGGGCCGGAGCAGATTACCGTCGGGGGAAAACCCGGGCGATCGACGACATTTACCAGGCAGATCTGACCGATTGTCATGTGCAACTGCTAGAGCGGTTTGAGGTCAAAGCCAATCTTGTGGTGCCGATTTTGGTCCGAGATCAATTGTGGGGCTTGCTGGTGGCCCATCAATGTCAGAGCCCACGTCACTGGCAAGCCTTAGATCTGGAGATGCTGGATCAATTGGCAGTGCAGATTGCGATCGGGATCCAGCAAGCCCATGCTTACAATCAGGCTCAACAAACCCTCATTGACCTGAATCAGCGAACCATGGAGTTGGAGATTACCAACCAAAACCTACAAATTGCTCTGGAAGAAATTCAGGTTTCTGAAGAAGAGTTGCAGATCCAGAACGAAGACCTGATGATCGCCAACCAGACGGCTGAAGTCGAACGGCAACGTTATGAAGATTTATTTAATTTTGCCCCGGATGGCTATCTGGTGACGAATATCCATGGGCTGATTCAAGAAGCCAATCGGGCCGCCAAGGATTTACTGGCCATGGAACAATCCCATTTAGTGGGCACTCCCCTGGTACTCTATGTTCCCACCCAGAATCGGGATTCCTTTATCCAAAACTTACACCAAGTTCAGGCGTCTCTCCAGAAGCAAGTTTATGAACTGTCCCTCCAGTCCCAACAGGGCCATCTTTTCCCAGCAGAAATTACAGCCACTGCGATCCAGAACCCCCAGGGGCGGGTAGTTGGTATCCGCTGGCTGATTCAAGATATTACGGAACGCAAACGGGCTGAAACCGAACATCGTCGCACCGAAAGATTGCAACTGGAGTTCGACCTGCTGGAAACCATCCTTGAAGTCACCCTGGCAGGTTACTGGGATTGGAATATTCCAGAGCATCAGGAGTATTTGAGCCCAACCTTCAAGCAAATGCTGGGATATGAGGATCATGAGCTCCCGAATATACCAGAAACCTGGCAAGGATTAATTTTTCCAGAGGATTTACCTGGCGTGATGGCCTGCTTTGATCGGCATGTCCAGAGCCAGGGGCAGCTTCCTTTCTACAATGAAGTGCGGTATCACCACAAAAATGGGTCCATCGTTTGGGTAATTTGTGCTGGCCAGGTGATTGAGTGGGATGAGCATCACCAACCCCTACGGATGGTTGGGTGCCACATTGATATCACAGATCTGAAACACACGGAAACCTCGTTGAAAGCCAGTGAAGCCCGCTACCGAGCCATCATTGAAGATCAGACCGAACTGATCGCCCGGTTTTTACCCGACACCACGATCGTGTTTGTGAATGAAGCCTACTGCCGCTATTTTGGGGTGAAACAGGAAGAGATCATAGGCCGGAGCTATGCGCCCGTTGTGTTTGAAGCCGATCAAGATAAGGTTGCTGAACTGGTTCAAACCATGACCTTCGAAAACCCGACGGTGACGATCGAGAATCGGGTCGTCGTCAATGGGGAAATCCGCTGGACTCAATGGATTAACCGCATGCTATTTAACGAGCAGGGGGAATTTATCGAGTTTCAAGCGGTGGGCCGGGACATCACCGAGCTCAAGCAGATTGAAGCAGACCTGCGACAAGCCAACGAACGGTTGATGCATGCCACCCGTCTGAAGGATGAATTCCTCGCCAGTATGAGCCATGAACTCCGCACCCCTCTGAATGCGATTCTGGGCATGACTGAGGGCTTGCAGGATAAGATATTTGGTCCGATCAACGATCGGCAGCAACAGGTTCTTAACATCATTGAACACAGTGGGAATCACTTGCTGGAGTTGATTAACGATATCCTGGATCTCTCCAAAATTGAGTCGGGTAAGCTGGAACTCCAGATCAGTACGATCTCGATCAAAGATCTTTGCGAGGAAAGCCTCATTGTGGTTCGGCAGGCGGCCCTGAAGAAAGAGATTCAGCTCTCCTGCCACATTCCAGAGGATATCGGCAGCATTCAGGCCGACGATCGTCGCCTCCGCCAGGTTCTGATCAATTTGCTCAACAACGCGGTCAAATTTACCCCAGCAGGCGGTTCCGTGAGATTGGAGGTAACGCGGGTGCCTCCCGCCATCACCACAGCCATGGGAGAGCCAGAACAGGCTTATCTTACTCAGGCCAGCATCATTTTCTCCGTCACGGACACAGGCATTGGGATTGCTCCCGAAAACCTTTATAAGCTGTTTCAGCCTTTTGTTCAGATCGATAGCAAGCTCAATCGTCAACACAGTGGTACTGGCTTAGGTCTGGCCCTGAGCCGACGCATTGTAGACCTCCATGGGGGCGAGATCACGGTTCAAAGCCAACTGGGCCAGGGCAGTTGCTTCACGTTTCAGATTCCAGATCAACCCCCTTCCCCCAGCCCAAACATTAGACCTCCCCGTCAGCCTAGCGATCTATCCCCAGCTTCTGAAACCGATCCCGAGGGCCTCCGATCGACACTCATTTTGCTGGCAGAAGACAATGAAGCCAATGTGCAAACCGTCTCTGCTTACCTCCAGAGTTATGGCTACCGCCTCATCCTGGCCCGAAATGGTGAGGATGCCATTGCCCAGGCTAAAGCCCATCAGCCTAATCTGATCTTGATGGACATCCAAATGCCTAACATGGATGGCATTACTGCTATTCAGCACTTACGCAAGGAGCAGGACTTGATTCAGGTTCCGATCATTGCCCTCACCGCTCTGGCCATGCCTGGCGATCGGGAACGCTGTCTCGAAGCAGGAGCCAACGAATACCTGACCAAGCCCGTTTCCCTCAGACAACTCGTTGCCCTGATTCAAGACCTGCTGGCATCCTGGTAGAGCCAGTTCCCCCGACCCACAGGCCGGGGGCATCGGGCTAAACTGGATGGAATCTCGATCGGACCCCCAGCATGCTCCAACCCAAACAGGTTCTGCACGATCGCTACCGACTTTGCCATAAGCTAGGCCAGAATGCGGGTCGCCAGACCTGGCTAGCAGAAGACTTGCAGGCCAAACCCACCGAGTCAGTCATTATCAAGCTGCTCACCTTTGGGGGAGATGTGCAGTGGGAAGACCTGAAATTGTTCGAGCGAGAAGCCCAGGTGTTGCAACAGTTGCAGCACCCTGCGATCCCTCACTATCGAGACTATTTTTCGATCGACGATCGCAGCCTCTGGTTTGGCATGGTGCAGGACTATATTCCCGGCCAGTCGCTGAAAGATCTACTGCACCAGGGAAAGCGGTTTACAGAGCCGGAAATTCAGAAAATTGCCGGGGAAGTCCTGGAAATTCTGATTTATCTGCATGGGTTCAGTCCGCCTGTGTTACACCGGGATTTGAAGCCCAGCAATCTGATCTGGGGTGAGGACGATCGGATTTACCTGGTGGATTTTGGGGCAGTCCACGATCGGGGGGTGGCGGAAGGAGCCACATTTACCGTGGTGGGAACCTACGGTTATGCACCCGTGGAACAATTTGGGGGTCGTACAGTCCCAGCATCTGACCTGTATGCCCTGGGCGCAACCCTGATCCACCTGCTGACCGGAATCTCTCCAGCAGACCTGCCCCAGCGGAATCTGCAGATTCAGTTTGCCGATCGGATCAGCGTTAGCCCAGCCCTGGTGCCATGGCTGCACAAGATGACCGAACCGGCCCTGGAAAAACGATTTGCCCGAGCTGATCAGGCCCTGACCACATTGCGATCGGGGGAAATGTTGGTGACCGTTGAGCCGCAACTCCAGGAAACGGCTCTGGAGAATACATCGGGTCAGGGGGGGCTGTTCAACAGCAAAGTCCCTGTTCCCCCAGAAGTTCACGGCTGGAACTGGGGAGCCTTCCTACTCACCCCCTACTGGTCCCTCACCAATCGGGTCTGGCTGGGATTGCTGGTCTGGTTATTCAGCTCTGGGAGTTGGTGGGTCTTTCGAGCATTTTTACACGGCAACTCATTCAAGGCCGTGCTACTGATCAACTTGGGTCTGGAGTTCGGCTTCATGGTACTTCTGGGGATGAAAGGAAATACCTGGGCCTGGAAAAGTACTGACTGGCGGAGTATCGCCCAGTTCAAAAAACATCAGAGACAATGGGCGATCGCGGGGTTGATGATTGGCATTCCGCTCCTCTGGCTGGGTTGGTGGCAGAGAATCTGGCTGCTCCTGTATTTCCTGCGGTGACACCCTCCCGACGCTAACCGCAAGGTGTAGAGAGCTCCCTGGGAGTATGTCAGTTTTGCCGATCTTCAAATGTGCCCACCCCAGGGGAAGCCGCTCCGCGTCTACATCCCCCAACCCCTTCTCCCTTTTTGGGGAGCCCCATCAGTTCAAAGTCCCTCTTCCAAGTTGGGAGAGGGATTTAGGGTGAGGGCAAAGGTGACATGTACCCCGCTCCCTAGGCCCCTCATGAGTTAAAGCGCAATGGCCAGCTCCCTAATATAGGAAAACTGGCCAAAAGATTCAGTAGAACAAATTAGAATCGTACAACAGATGCCCTGGGCGGGGAGAGAACCCCAGTCTTCCCTCCTATAATATCTCCATTTTCAGTGACCGGGGGATCTAGGAAGATGTAGTTCCAGGTTTGGTAGCTATGAACGGGTGTGCTTCAAATAGGCCAGGGTACTGTAAAGATGAAAAGCGGGATCCCAGTGAGTTTCACCTCCTTCAAGGCGAGGCAGATCAATCTGGGCATTAAGACGGCTGAGGGGAACTCGATGATCCAGCGCGGTTTCGGCGAATCCTTCAAAGTCTGACCAGACTTTAATCTGGGGCAAGTTCTCGCTCAGAGAGCGCAGCAGGGTATTCCAGTTGATCCGGATTGTATTTTGGGTTGTTTCTGGGGTTCCACTGCCGATCTCGCTGTCTTGAAATTGATAGGTGATATCGCAGATCCGGAGAATGCATTTTCGCTCAGGCAGGTGCAGATCACACATCTGGACATAGTCCTGAGTTTTATCCTTATGCTGTAATTTGCGCCAGGGACCCAGGTCAATCACTTTCTCAAAAATGGGCAGGCGGCCCTGAACACGCTGGGTGACTTCGGACCAGTCAAAAGCGATCGATCCCACTTGATCCTGCTCACTCCGGCAAATAACAACTGGTTGAGCTCCAACTGATTTAAAGTAGCTGACCCGGAAGATCTGAATTTGCTTGATTTCTGCCTGAGAGGCCCAAAGGGTGGGAATGCCAACCTGTTGTAGTTCTTCCCCATAAACGCGCAGTTCCCCGATCGTCCCTGTGCGATAGAGCTGCCAGGTGCGACCTGGTAGTTGTAACTTGGCCACCTGAGGGTCGATCTGCATCACCTTCGCAAAGCCTTGAGCCGCCTGTACTCGGGCTGCCCCGGTAATGGGCTCCAAAATCAAAAACCCGGGCTCAGCATTGAGGGGATCGGCTGCAGCCTCTGCCAGGGCTTGTTTGCGACGATCTCGGTCCCGTTTGTCAATCCGCTCCAGGCCCTGACGAGCCTGAAGGGCCAGCTTAGGCATAGCCGTGTCGCGCAATAATTGCCGATAGATCTGGGTAGCCCGATCGGGCTTACCCGTTGCCTCCTGTAAGCGGGCTGCATAAAACTGGACCCAGGGATCCTGGGGAGAGTCTTTGAGTAGAGGTTTCAGCAGGTCGGCGACAGTGCGATAGTCTCGACGTTCAAAGGCGGCAGCAATATCGTCGTGCATAGGGCAAAGGGTTAATCCTGATCTTCTCAAGTTTCAATCAGCGACCGGCTAGAGACAAGTGGGAGATCCCTTATTTAGGAACGAGAATTAAATAAAGTGTCAAACTCCTGATTGCCCTCACCCCCCTGCCCCCTCTCCCAAATTTGGGAGAGGGGGAGGGGTTGGGGGTTGGGGGTGAGGGCTGAAGAAATCCAGGTTATTTAATTCCCGTTCCTCAGGATCTGACTCTGATTCTAATCTGGCTGCCAAAATTGCAAGGGCCGCTAAGGGA
Organism: Leptolyngbya sp. 'hensonii'; assembly: GCF_001939115.1. Classification (GTDB taxonomy): domain Bacteria; phylum Cyanobacteriota; class Cyanobacteriia. Next base: position 63,123 of record NZ_MQTZ01000046.1, read on the forward strand.
GCTGTAACAGCTCGCAAAATGCGTCGGCCCAGGGAAACTGGCTGATAATTGGCCGCGATCGCCTGCGCCACCTCCCTTTCTGTCCACCCTCCTTCAGGCCCGGTTGCAACAAAAATTGACGATCCCATCTGGGAAGATTGGAGAGATTTCCACAGGTAGGGAATTTTTCCTCGGGCAACACAGAAGTACGCCTGATCCCTGGAGGTTCGATGCCCCAGTTCCTGGAGATGGTGGGTCAATGGAATGGGATCTTGCACGATCGGCACAACCTGACGCTCAGCCTGTTCTGCCGCCTCCTGGGCAATCCGCCGCCACCGATCGACTTTCTGGGCACTGGGCTGCAACAGGGTGCGATCGCTCAACACCGGTATAATCTGGGCAACCCCCAGTTCCGTGGCCTGTCGCACGACCTCATCAAAGCCGCTGCCTTTGGGCAAAGCACTGACCAGGGTCACCGCAACCAATAATTCATGCTGCACAGGGACAATTTCCAGCACCCGGGCCTGCAATTCTCCAGATTGCAACTCCGCTAACCACCATTGTTGAGCAGTGACCGCAATGAAATGTTCTCCTGCCCGCAACCGCAGCACCCGGCTGAGGTAGTGCTGCTGATCGGCGGTCAAGAGAACATAGGGTGGGTTAAATTGCTCTGGGGCAATGATCAGGCGCTGCAAAAGGGTTTAATCCGTAGGACTAGAATCGATAGCCTAACCCAAGCTGGACACTCAATGCATTAGCAGAGCTGTTCTGGTAAGCATTGATACCATATTTGACATCTCCGTAGGTCACCACATTCTTGGCGATTTCCGATTCTGCGCCCAGGGTCAGGACGACAGAATCCCGGTTGCCCAGGGGTGTGGTTGAGGTCTGATTCTGAACAAACGAGTATCCGACCCCAGTGTAGATGTTGGTGTTTTGGGCCACCGGTAAATCATAGGTCACAGTCGGGATGACGGCACTGTTTTTATCCGTGAACAGAACTGTTCCCCGCAGGGAAACCGGCACCTGGGGTGCCGCAATCCGTCCCTGAATATTACCGCCAAAAATGGCAGAATCATTACCCTGCCCCCCATTGGTCAGTCCAAAGGAAGGCCCCACACCGATGTAGCTACCCTCCAGACCTTGAGGCTGGGCTGCAGCGGGTTTCATGGATAAGAACATGGGCGCGATCGCCAGCATGGAAAATACAGAAACCGTAGCGAAAAACTTCAGAGAACCTTTCATTGTTCTTTCCTCACCTAGTCGATCAAATCACTTGTTGTGGTCTAGTTCCAGGTTGATCAATCAGCTTCAACGTCTAATTAATCCAGTTGATTACTATCAATTAACCTGTTACAAGTGATTGGACGGAGCGGGTTCCACAGAAGTTCTCAGAAGTGGGCTCTCTCTAAAGTGGCACAAGCAAATTAAAAATTAAAGATTGAAAATTACCCTGGAACATGCCAGATGCTATTCTATTTTCTCTAGAGCTTTTTTCAGCCTGGGATTGCTACAAAATTGCCTAATCGACTGCAATTATGCTGCGTTTTGGTGGGTTGGAATTTCAATGAAAAACTGAGTTCCTGCGTTGGGGGTTGAATCGCACCATAGCTTACCACCATGCTTCTCTGTCACAATCTGATAGCTGATGGAGAGGCCCATGCCCGTGCCTTTACCAATAGGTTTGGTCGTAAAAAATGGGTCGAAGATTTTACTTTTCTGTGCTTCGGTAATGCCAGGACCATTATCACAAAGCTGAATCAGCACCTGAGTAGCACCGACCATTTCCGTTCGAATGGTTATTACCGGGGTGAAATCAGCCTGCCTGGAAATCACGTCTTCCAGCGCATCGATGCCATTACTTAAGATATTCATGAATACCTGGTTTAGCTGCCCAGCGTAACATTCAACCAGGGGTAATTCCCCATAAGCTTTGATAATTTCAACTTTGGGCTGGTCTGGTTTTGCTTTCAACCGGTGTTGCAAAATCATCAGCGTACTATCCAGGCACTCATGCAAGTCCACTGCTTTCATTTCCGCTTCATCCATGCGAGAGAAAGTCCGCAGGGACGCAACAATCTTCTGAATTCGCTCCGCCCCAACGCGCATGGAGTTGAGGAGCTTTGGCAGGTCCGCCATCAGGAAATCCAGATCGATCGCATCGGCTTCTGCCTGAATTTCTGGGGCCGGATTCGGATAGGACACTTGATAAAGCTGTAGCAGTCCGAGTAAGTCTTGGGTGTAATCATTGGCATGTTTCAGGTTGCCATAGATGAAGTTAACCGGGTTATTAATTTCATGGGCGACCCCAGCCACTAACTGCCCTAAGCCAGACATTTTCTCGCTCTGGACCAGTTGCATTTGCGTCTGTTGCAGTTCATGGAGAGTTTGTACCAGTTCCTGGGCTTGTTGCCGGAGTTGGCCTTCCGATCGCTTTAAAGCTGTTTCTGTTTCCTTCCGATCGGTGATATTGAAGGTGGTCCCCACCACCCGGTAGATCCAACCCTGATCATTCTTGAGGGGATTCAGGGTTGTGATGAACCAGGTCCTCCGTCCCTGAAAGGTGAGGCACTCCTCATAGGAAATCGTTTCGCCTAATTGTAAACAATCCATGTATTTCTGGCGGATCTGAGATCCTTCAACGGGGCCAAAAATATCTTCTGGAGACTTGCCGATCGCCTCTACCGAAAGGATATTCAAGACTTCTTCGGTAAATCGGTTCCATCCTGCATAACGAAAGTCCCCATCTTCGAGCACATCGATGACAAAAATCTGATGCTCACTGCCTTCGTAGATGCTGCGCAAAAATAGTTCCTGCTCTTGCAATTGCGCTTTGGCCTGCTTGCGCTCTTGAATTTCCTGCTCCAGAAGGGAGATAGCTTTTCTGAGTTGAGCTGTGCGTTCCTCTACCTTATATTCCAGGTCCTCATTCAGTTGCTGCAGCGCCATTTCAATCTGTTTGCGATCGCTCACATCCCGCACGATCATCAAGATTTCATTCTCACCGCTAGGAACCATGCGCACTTCTTCGTAAACCAGCCTCCCCTCAACGACCAGTTGTTGTTCATAAACCTGCAGGCTTCTCGTCGCCAGGGTGATCTGAACATGGCGCAGCATTTCGTCAGCAATGGGTTCAGGCAACACGTCATGGAGGCATTTCCCAGTTGACGCCTGAATTGCAGAGGGTTTGAATGCACCATCCAGGGACAAATCGAGGTAAGTTCCATCCGATCGCAGCCGGATCAACAGGTCAGGAATGGCCTCAACTAAAGCACGGCTTGTGGCTTCCCGCTGGCGCAGGGCTGCTTCAGCCTCCTGGTAATGGCGTTCACTCTCCTCATTTCGAGTTAGACAGCGGATAGAGCCAACAAGAAAGAGATCCTCCAGGTCCCCCCTGAGCAAGTGACGGTGGATGACAACCGGTAATGGTTCTCCCCGAGGGGTGGTCAACAGTTCCTCTGTCTCGATCGGCAGGCCGGTTGCAAACACCAATTCATCCCGTTCCCAATTCAGGGGAATCTCTATCAAATCCTCTCGCTGACAGCTCAAGAGATGGCATAAAGCATCGTTGACAAAGACCCAATGATGCTGACGGTCTTTGACAAAAACTGGTTGGGTCAGGCCATTCAGCAGATTCCACAAAAATGGTTGGGAAAGGAATGCCGGGGAAGGAAGGTTTAAGGTTTGAGACTGGGGGTTGATCATAGAGCAGCTCTTCTCTCAGCAACATGGATCAGCAAAGATCCCGCTCACAACTCTGTAGCACCCCTAGTCTTCCCAGAATTTTCCTCTAAAGAAACCTCATCAATCTAAAGTCAGAAAATGGTGATTTTTTAGGCTGACCCCCAATTCCCTGGATCTTAGAACAGGAAAGGTACCAGGTACTGGGCCAGGGGAGCCAGGATATTCATCAGGCCACCCCCTTCCGGCGGGGGATCATTTTTCCCGGTGACGGTATTGACAAAGTTTATAGCCACTTTATAGCCCACGTCATCTCCCTGGGATTGATACAGTTGAGCGGCCAGGTAAGCGTCCTCTACGGCTCCCCGTCTGTCGTTCAAACGCAGGCGAGACCCTGCTCGTCCTAAATAAGCCGAGGCAAAATTCTTGTCCAGACTAATTGCCCGATTGAAGCTGTCGATCGCCAGGGATGGATCGCCTTTCAGATAGTCTTCCATCGCCCACTGATAATAGCTTTGAGCGTTTCCAGGTAGTCCTTCTGTTTTTCTGACATTGGCATTGACCAGAATCGTCTGTTCCAGGTTGGCCCCCACCAGATAGGCATCTCGCAGATCGGCACCTGTCAGGTCTGCTCCTTTCAGATTTGCCCCACTCAAGTTCACGCCTACCAGGTTAGCCCCCCGTAAATCAGCGCCACTGAGGTCAGCGCCACTGAGGTCAGCCCGACTTAAGTTGGCCTGCATCAAGTTGGCTCCCCGTAAATTAACCTGCAACAATTTGGCATAAACCAGACCAGCCCGGCTTAAATCGCACTTGGGACATTGGCGGGTGGAGAGCAACTGTTGTAAGTGATTAGGATTCTCAGCTCTCACAGGATTTTGCAACCAGAAAAAAGATAATAGTCCTAAACCAATCAGAGTCTTCAACATCATGGCTACCCTCCTACCCAGGCAAGTTAGTACAAATTGGATTCACGATCGTGACCGACGCTTTTTGCTTGGACGTTGGATGTAACGCCACTAGCGCATTCTGAGTCGATATAAACCCCTGCATTCAAGCACAAATCTTGGAAAAATGTCCACTTATGACAGGATTTATGATATTGTGCGCCAGATTCCTCCGGGTCAGGTGGCAACCTATGGCCAGATTGCGGAACTGGCCAATTTGTTTGGCAAAGCTCGTCTGGTCGGCTATGCCCTGTATCAGGTGGCCCCAGAAGACACCGATATCCCCTGGCATCGGGTGATCAACGCCAAGGGAGAGATTTCTCAGTCGCCGCACCGCAACGGCAGTGATGCCTGGCAGCGATCGCTCCTGGAGCAGGAGGGAGTTCAGTTTGGCCCCGATCACAAAATCAACCTGCGAGACTATCGCTGGCAACCCGATCGGTCTGTTATGGATGCTTGATTGACTCTGCCACTTGCTTAAGGCGTTGCAATTGAGCCTGCATATCCGCCCTTGTCCAGCTTGCGGCAAACTGATTGAAGCCAAAACGGACCAGGGGATTGGGAATCTCAAATTCAAAGCAGTTGACCAGGAGAGTGCCCTCGGTGTTAGGGCGGCATTCCCAGCGATCGCGGCCATGGAAAAACCCTTCAAACCCCCACACGACCACCCCCGGTTCCCGTTCCACCACCACACTCTTCAGGGTGGGGCGGAGCAGGGGGATCTGGATGATGAAGCGACTCTCCCCTCCGATATCGGTGTTCCAATCCCCCACAGGCTCGCAGCGCAGGGCCGGATTTAACCAACGGTGCATGAAGGTAAGATCAGTGATGCACCGTTCCACGATCGTGGCGTTGGCCTGAATTTGGATCGATTGCTCAAAAACCTGGGCTGTCACGAATCAGACTCCCAGCCAGCGGGCAACGTCCTTGGCGTGATAGGTCAAAATCAGATCGGTGCCAGCCCGCTTGAGGCTGGTCAGGGTTTCCAGAACAACCCGTTGTTCATCAATCCAACCATTCAGGGCGGCTGCCTTCACCATGGCATACTCCCCAGAGACGTTGTAGGCGGCGAGGGGTAGATTCGTGGCTTCCTTGATCCGGTAGATGATGTCCATGTAGGCAAGGGCCGGTTTGACCATCAGCATATCAGCTCCTTCGGCCACATCCAGGGCAATTTCTTTCAGGGCTTCACGGGCGTTGCCGGGGTCCATTTGATAGGTGCGGCGATCGCCAAACTGAGGCGCGGAATCGGCAGCATCCCGGAAGGGACCATAATAGGCGGAGGCATACTTGGCGGCGTAGGACAGAATCGGAATGTCTTGATGCCCTGCTTCATCTAACCCGGCTCGGATCGCCTGAACGAACCCATCCATCATGCCTGATGGGGCAATAATATCGGCACCGGCCTGGACCTGGGAAACAGCAGTCTTCTTCAACAACTCCAGGGTGGGATCATTGAGCACTCGCCCGGTCAGATCCCCAACCTGCAGGTAACCGCAGTGGCCATGGGAGGTGTACTCACAGAGGCAGGTGTCGGCAATGATGACCAGATCTGGAACAGCCTCTTTAACAGCGGTGGCGGCCAGTTGGACAATGCCATGATCGTGCCATGCACCCGTGGCGTCCATGTCTTTGGTTTCCGGAATGCCAAACAGGATAATAGCCGGAATGCCTAGGTCGTAAACCTCTTTGGCTTCTTCCACAATTTTATCCACCGAAAGTTGGTAGACTCCCGGCATCGATTTAACTTCCTGGGCAAAACCCTCGCCGGGTACAGCAAACAGAGGATAAATCAGATCACTCAGGTTTAGAACCGTTTCACTGACCATCCGGCGGATTTGGGGATGTTGGCGCAGGCGGCGAGGACGATGGATTGGAAACATAGCGCTTTACAAAAACTTTTCATTCAGGATTCAGTTTATCGCTCTGGGCGTACCGGACGAGCGATCGTGAGGTAACGTTCTGTAACACAACAATCAAGCCACTGACAGGCAGTGGCTTGATCACAATTCCATGGGCGGATATTTAGTTCCAGATCCTGACTGACAACCTCGAAAAACAGGCGGGAACCTTATAGGGAAAGTCCCTGCGGTTCCGGATCAGTTCTAAGCAGAAGCAGTAGCCAGTTCTGCTGCAGGTGCAGCAGTTGGAGGATAGACACTCACTTTCTTGCCATTCTTGCCTCTGCGTTCAAAGGTAACCACCCCATCAACCAGGGCAAACAGGGTATCGTCACTTCCGCGACCCACATTATTGCCGGGATGGAACTTGGTGCCCCGCTGCCGCACCAGGATATTACCTGCCTTGACCACCTGACCCCCGAAACGCTTTACCCCCAGGCGTTGAGCGTTGGAGTCGCGACCGTTTCTTGTACTCCCTGTCCCTTTCTTATGAGCCATGTTGTGCCTCTCTTGCGTCTACCTATTTATTACTTATCGGCTTTGGGCTGGCTGAAACGGCCTATGCCTCTGTAGCTTCGTCTGATTCGACAACGACTTCTGCTTTGACTCCGGGTGCAGACTGCTCTGTGCCCGCCAGCGTCACCCCATTCAACGTAATAGAATCAATCATCAGCCGAGTCAGTTCCTGACGATGGCCCTGCTTCTTACGAGTTTTCTTTTTGGGCTTCATTTTGTAGACAATGATCTTGCGGCCTCGCAGATGACGCAAGATAGTCCCCTCAACCGTAGCCCCCTCAACTAGAGGTTGGCCGATCGTGACCTGCCCGTCATTCTGAACCAGCAACACTTTGCTGATCGTATAGGTGGATTCTGGATCACTGGCAAGGCGGTCTACATCGTAGAAACGACCAGGTTCTACCCGGAGTTGTTTCCCACCTGTTTCAATAATTGCGTAGGTCATACTGTCTCCTAAAAACTGCCGTACAGGTGCTCTGGCTCACTAAAAATTACAGATTCTGAGGGAAACCTGTGATCTTAAACAGCTTTCACCAGTGAACTTGCATACCTGGTCCGAGCAAATGAATGCGCGATCTACTATTTTTCTACCAGGGTCCTCAGGTTGTCAAGTCAGCATTTCTTATTTTTGGGGGAAACTGGTTAAGCTGCCTATATCAGTGGGTCGGGAGGCTTGAGCTTTGCCCAACTTCGCGGGGGGATGGGATAGGAGCCGTTCCTGGAATGATCTTGAGACTGGGAATGTGGCCTGCCGCACAGTTTTTTGAAAAAAATGTGAAATAAGTAAATCCACGGATAGATGCATTGCAGATTCTGGGGGTATTTGAATATTCTGTAAAGAGGGGTGTGGATTCGATAAAGCTTTTATTTAGTTTCACGATTTAATCAGGTGGTCAGCTCCATGGAATTTGTGCATCAACCCGTTCAATGGGAGAGTTTCCCAAAAGTTGGAACTCCGTTAACTGGTGTCTTACCAGAGCAACCAATATGGACGCCTCTGTTTACTGCCATTCCGCCTGAGCGGGTGGGATTAAATGGGGAATATGATTATGAAGGTCTGGCCAAGAGGGTTGCGGCTCAACTTCACCAATCTCTCAAGGCTGAGGATATCTGTGATTTACAAGTGTTACAGCGGGGCAAGGTAGTCATTCTGAAAGGGATTGTTCCCAATGAGATCGTACTGCAGCAGGTGATCGAGGTCGCCAGCCAGGTGAGCGGAGCCACTGCCGTAGAGATTGGTCGGGTCGCCTTCCCAAATGCCTAACCCCTGGGACAGCTTTCCCCGGCTTCAGGGAAAGTGGAGCTGATTCATTCTGTTCTACAAGTTAATGAAGATTGCTCAGGCTGATCTGGGTTCGTGATGGCCCCTCGCTATACTGGCTATTAGGGATATGCGGTGGCCTGAATGGATAATCTGTTCAAAGGTTTCGAGCAATTGCTGGAAATCGCCAAGGCTTTGGAAGAGAAAGCGGAAAAAGGCGAACTCAAAACTGATGTTCACATTAATTCCCGGAGCTTTAGCAGTATTCCTCAGCAAGGAAATATACCAGGTGGCATAGGGAGCAGCCGAATACAGTCCCCCCCATCTGGACCTGAAGGCAAAACTGATCCCGATCCAGCGGTGATCATCACTCCCTCTCCGGCTGAGGGCAATCCAGAGGCCCAATCCTTGCGAGATGTGGGAGGGTTGGGTGAGGTTCTGAAAGAGTTGCGAGAGCTGGTCGAAATTCCGCTCAAGCGCCCAGATTTACTGAAACGGCTAGGTCTGGAGCCCACGAAGGGTGTTTTGTTGGTGGGGCCACCTGGAACAGGAAAAACCCTGACAGCCCGTGCCCTGGCTGAGGAGTTGGGAGCAAACTACATCGCGATCGTTGGCCCAGAAGTGATGGGCAAGTACTATGGCGAAGCGGAGGCCCGCTTACGCGGTGTGTTTGAAAAAGCAGCAAAATCAGCTCCCTGCCTGATCTTTATTGATGAAATTGACAGCCTGGCCCCCGATCGCAGCAAGGTGGAGGGAGAGGTTGAAAAACGCCTGGTAGCCCAACTGTTGGGCCTGATGGATGGGTTTGCCAGAGTTGATGGAGTGATTGTGCTGGCGGCGACCAACCGCCCCGATCACCTCGACCCAGCCCTGCGCCGTCCGGGGCGGTTTGACCGGGAAGTGCAGTTTCGGGTTCCCGATCGGGAGGGGCGTCTGGAGATCCTCAAGATTCTGACCCGGGCCATGCCCCTGGAAGCCTCCGTTGATCTGGGGATCATTGCCGATCTGGGGGTGGGGTTGGTGGGGGCTGATCTGAAATCGGTCTGCCAGAAAGCTGCCTATTCTGCCCTGCGTCGCCAGGTGCCTTCCCTGAGCGATCCCATTCCCGAAACCATGACCATCCACCAGCAGGATTTTCTCCAGGCAATCAAAGCCGTGAAGCCTGCTGTGTTGCGATCGGTGGAAATCGAAACTCCAACCGTGGCCTGGGGCGAAATTGGCGGATTGGAGGAGATTAAGCGCATCCTGCAGGAATCGGTTGAAGGGGCATTGCTCTATCCCGAACTATATCAGCGCACGGGGGCTCAAGCGCCCCGTGGCATTCTCCTCTGGGGACCAGCCGGGACAGGAAAAACCCTGCTGGCCAAGGCTGTGGCTTCCCAGGCCAGGGCCAACTTCATTGCCGTCAATGGTCCAGAACTGATGAGCCGATGGGTGGGAGCAGCAGAACAGGCTGTGCGGGACCTGTTTACGAAAGCCCGTCAGGCTGCGCCCTGCGTCGTCTTTGTTGACGAAATCGATACCCTGGCCCCGGCTCGGGGTAAGTTCAGTGGGGAGTCGGGGGTCAGCGATCGAGTCGTGGGGCAATTGTTGACCGAACTGGACGGGATGCAGGGATGCCCCAATGTGCTGCTGGTGGGGGCAACCAACCGTCCTGAAGCCCTGGATCCGGCTTTGCTGAGGGCTGGACGATTGGATTTACAATTGAAGGTCGATCTGCCCGATCGGGCAGGGCGTTTGGCAATTCTCCAGGTTCACAACCAGGATCGTCCCCTGGCCGGGGTCAGCCTGGAAGATTGGGCCACGACCACGGATGGGTGGAACGGAGCGGACCTGGCCCTGTTGAGCAATCAGGCTGCCCTGGAAGCTATCCGCCGCTATCGGGCCACTGGGCAAACGGATCCCCATCAGATCCAGATCACCGCTGCAGATTTCGCAACGGCTCACCAGACCCTGACCAGCCAGTTTCGATCGGCCTGAGCATTCGACCAGCCTTGAATCTCCCCTCAGGGCTGGTCATTGGGAGCCTGGGACAAGGTGGCCCCATGGCGAACGATAATCTCCCCTCGCCGATCGAAGAGAATCACCCCCACGCTCAGGGCGGTATCGGCATACTTTTTGACATAGGCTTCCGATCGCTGCTGAATTTTTGCTGCCATATGTTGGAAAACCGGTTTGGCCAGATGGAGTTGGACCAGGTGTTGATAGGCTGCATCCGCCGTTTCCGCCTGCAAAACCTGCTGTACAGCAACTAAATCGCCACCCATCTGAGCCACCGCCGCAGCGATCGTCTCCAGCCTGCCATCGGCCAGATGGCTGGAGGTATTGAAGATGCCGCTAGCCAGTTTAATGAGCTTACCCTGATATCCGAGTAGGAGTACTGACCTTGCTCCCCGCAGGCCCGCCTCCACCAGAAGTGCCCCCAGCCAATTGCTCGTTTGCACGATCGTGGATTCTGGAATTCTGAGTCGCTGGGCCACCTGCAGACCATTCTGACCAATGCAGAACACCAGGTTAGGGGATTGTTTCACCTTTGCCTGCAAATCGATGCGGAATTCTTCCAACTGGTCAGCCGCTGACAGGGGTTGGGAAATACCACTGGTGCCGAGCAGGGCCAGACCTTCCAGAATGCCAAAAGCCTCGTTGGAGGTGCGCCGGGCCAGTTGTCGCCCTTGGGGCAAGATGATTCGCACCGTGACGCTGCGATCGGCAGGAATCAGGGGCAAAAGGTTTGCCTCAAAAAGCTGACGGGCAAAACTGTAAATCGCGGCTTCTCCTGTAGGCAGTTTCCCCAAGCCTTCGCCCCCTTCCAGAATCAGGGGCTGACCCTGCCATGCAGCCAGCTTGACCCAGGCCCAGATCAGCATATTGCGAGTCAGGTCCAGGTTATCGCCGGGATCGCTGAGGGTCATTCCCAGAGCACTGTCGGACTCCAGAGTAGCCAGTTGCTGAATCGGAATCTCGGCGGACTCAGTCGGGAGATCGATCAGCACCGATGCCAACGATTCCTGCGGGGTTTGCAAATGGAGCAGGGCAGCTTTAGCAGCGGCCACGGCGAAAACGGGTAAGGTATAACCAGAACGAACCATAGGGAACAATGAGTATTCATGATCTTCAATCATGCTATAAATACCCATTTAATTTTTGGATGCGTTAAGAACTGGTGCCCTGGCCGGGAATCTGGAATTTCTTAGACCTTGATCCGAGAAAAATCACAGGGTTTTATGTTGCTAATTGCCCATCTTCTTTAAGATATTTAAATATTATTGGTGCTTGAGTAATGTAACCTATGCCGACGAATCTCTGGCCAGACGATGATTCTTACAATCAGTGTGATTCTGTTAGCTCCCTGTTGTCAGACCTCTCTGAGATGGAAGAGGAGCCGGATAATCCCTTCGAGCGAGGGCAGGAAGGCCGCAGACGTAAAGCAGCGGTAGTCCTGACGGTTATTTGGACGGGCACGATCGTGCTACACCTGGTTTCCTGGGGCACTTGGTTTGTGTTGGGCTTGACGACCCTGATGAGCCTGCATGCCCTGCGGGTGATCCTGGCCCGCCCCCTAGTTCCTTCCCAGCCTCTGGCCGACGATGATGATCCGGATCAGTTTCCCTATGTCTCTCTGCTGGTGGCAGCAAAGAATGAAGAAGCGGTGATTGGCAATCTGGTCAGAATGCTCTGTAACCTGGATTACCCGGCCTGCCGTTATGACCTCTGGGTGATTAATGACAACAGCACGGACAGAACCCCTATCCTCTTGGATCAACTGGCGCAGGAGTACGATCGTCTCCATGTCATCCACCGATCGGCCAACGCCACGGGGGGCAAATCGGGAGCGCTGAATCAGGTTTGGCCAATGACCCGGGCGGATATTATTGCGGTGTTTGATGCGGATGCCCGTGTCTCCAGGGATATGCTGCGCCATGTGGTGCCCCTGTTCCAGCGATCGGAAGTGGGCGCAGTTCAAGTGCGTAAGGCGATTCTGCAGGCTGACCCAGAATCCGGTACCGGACTCTCAGGTAATTTCTGGATTCAGGGGCAGATGGCCGAGATGGCGATGGATACCTACTATCAGCAGCAACGGATTGCGATCGGAGGGATTGGAGAACTCCGGGGTAATGGTCAGTTCGTGCGTCGGCAGGCCCTGCAAGACTGTGGGGGCTGGAACGAGCAAACTATTACCGATGACCTGGATTTGACCCTGAGATTGCATCTGAACCAATGGGATATTGATTGTCTGGCGGTGCCAGCCGTCCAGGAAGAGGGAGTGACCACGGTCCTGTCTCTCTGGCATCAACGGAATCGTTGGGCAGAAGGGGGCTACCAGCGTTATCTGGATTACTGGCGTTTGATTCTGACGAATCGGATGGGATTCCGCAAAACCTATGATTTGGCGATGTTCTGGCTGATTCAGTATGGGTTACCCACTGCCGCCATCCCGGATGTCTTGATGGGCCTGCTCCGCAATCGTCTGCCGATCCTGAGTCCGATTACGACTTTGAGTTTGAGCCTGTCGCTGATGTGGACGTTCATGGGGCTGAGACGGGTGCAGCGGTTGGAGAATCGGCTTCGCAAAGAGCGCGGCCAGACCCCCCGATGCATGTCTTTCCCCATGCTAATGATGACCCTGCTGCAGGCTTTGCGCGGAACCTTCTACATGCTCCACTGGGTACCGGTGATGACCAGTACGACTGCCCGAATGGCCGTCCGACCGAAGCGGCTGAAGTGGGTCAAGACGATCCACCATGGAACAGGGGATGTCTGGGTGGATCTGGCGGAGGAAACGGAAAAAACAGCTTAGGAATGAGAATTAAATAACACCGATAAACTTCTGCTTGCCCTCACCCCCCTGCCCCCTCTCCCGGCGGGAGAGGGGGAGGGGTTGGGGGTTGGGGGTGAGGGCTGAAAATCTCGGAGTTATTAAATCCACGATCCTTAATGGTCATTGGTCATCGGATTGATCCCCTCCTGGGAGGGGTGGCCCGCAGGGATGGGGTGGGTTTGGATGGGTCATCGGTGAGCTGGGACATGGTGTTTTGGAGCAGGGCAAGTTAGGGAGCGATCGTCATGATTGCGGTACCGGAAAAACTGCTAACGTTTGAGGAGTTCTTGGACTGGCTACCAGAGAACGATAGGCGGTATGAACTGATTGAAGGGGTCATTGTTGAAATGAAACCCACTGGCTCTCATGCAAGGGTGGCTAGCCTAATTGGGGCCAAGCTGTTTGAGCAGATGATAAAGATGCAGAAGCCCTGGTTTATTCCCATGCCTGCTGCCTTTGTCAAGCCTGATGCTAATCGGGCGGGATACCAACCAGACGTTCTCATCCTGGATGATGAAACGGTCAAGAATGCCCCCTTGTGGGCTGATAGTTCAACAATTTGCCGAGGGGAATCAGCAAAGCTGGTGGTAGAAGTCAGGTGTTCAGTGCCGGAGGTGATACCTAACCCATCATCTTTTCCAGGGCAGTCTGGAGATCCTGGGTCAGGTCACTGACGGCCTGTTTGGCGGCTCTGCGGCTGCTCTGATAAGTTTCCCAGCGATCGGAAACAGAAATGGGCTGGCCCACGGTGATGTGGGCGGATTGTTTCCCCAAGCGAGGCCGTTTGAAGGGACTTTCCCCTTTAATCCGGGCGATCATGTCCCAGATCAGCAGGGTGGTTTCGGCAAAGCGCTCGGCAGTCGGCTTTTCCAGGACATAGCGACCGGTGACGGCAACAAAGCTCTCCACCAGGCGCATGTGCCACATTCTGAGGTTGGCTTCCTCTGCGATGCGATCGGCCAGTCCCCGCTCCAGGGGCGACAGGGCTTCAATGTGCTTGATATCCTCCCGGAAAATGCGGTCCCAACCGGCCTGCTCTAAGCGACGACAGCGATCGATCATGCTGCCTTTAGGCTGGATCTCGAAATACTCCTCGGCGACTCTCAGGGCCGTATTCAGCAGGGCCTGCAGGCGGGCTGTAAACTCCCTCGGATCGGTGCCTTCTCCTTCTGGTGCATTGCCTGGATCGATGGGGGTCGCGGTTCCCCGATAAAACTGGGCATAATGCTGCTCCATCACCGTGAGCAGATGTTCTCCCAGAAGATACAGGCGGGCGTAGAGTCTGGCGATCGAGGGCTGATCGGCAGAGGATGCCTCTCGCATCAGCTTGCGGGTGGTGACACTGAGTTCCGGTGGTGGATTGTCTGGCTGCATTCGGGCCAGACCGGTGTCGGCTTCTAGCTGAGCCAGCAATTTTTCGACCGGTTGCCAGGGGGACTCCACATAGCGGTACTGAATCCAGATCGGCACAATCAACACCGCTTCAGTGCGTCCGGCCTGGTGCAGGTCCTCGGCACACCAGAACCCCATCTGGGCAATTCCCGGCTCCAGGGGACTCATGATTTCGTTGTGGCCGTTGGTGGCTCCTTCGGGGGCAGCGGCGATCGGGAGTTTGCCATTGGCAAAGATATGGCGCACCGATCTCAACCCAGCCCGGTCAATCTTACCTCGGTGGATGGGGGTGCCCCCCAGGCGGGAATAGAGCCAACCCGCTGCTGAACCGGCCCAGAGGGGAATACCCCGATCGTACATAAAGTGGGCATGGACCGGCTGACGCAGACGTACTCCCTGGCGGCGAGCTACCTGGGGCACATGCTGCCAGAGCAGGGAAGCCAGACAGAGGGGGTCATCCGTACTGGGATGGCGGAAGGCCAGCATAAAGCGGGTTTTCCCACTCTGAAACTGACGGTACAGATCAACCAGAATCTCTACCTGGTCTGCTTCGACGTGGGAAATGCCAGCACCAAAATTCATCCAAAACGGGAGCAAAGAACGGGCGACGGTATGAACTGCCGGATTAAAAGCTGGTGGAATAAATTCCAGAGGGGGCTGGACCTGGTTGATGGTGTAAGACAAGGTGAATCACTCCCAACAGAAATGGGCTTTTCCTTGTAGAATAACTTGGCGATCGCAGTTCGGTATCAGAAACCATGGCTCAAGCAAAAATTGGCATTATTGGTGGCAGTGGTCTGTACAGGATGGATGCCCTGAAAGACGTGCAGGAAGTTCAGGTGGAGACTCCCTTTGGCTCCCCTTCGGATGCTCTGATTGTTGGCACACTGGAAGGAACTCCTGTGGCTTTTCTGGCTCGACATGGGCGCAATCATCACCTGCTGCCCTCAGAACTGCCATTCCGGGCCAATATTTACGCCATGAAGAGCCTGGGGGTGGAATACCTGATCTCGGCTTCTGCGGTGGGTTCCCTGAAGGCAGAAGTTAAGCCGCTGGACATGGTGGTGCCGGATCAGTTTATCGATCGTACCAAGGGCCGGATTTCTACCTTTTTTGGGGATGGGATTGTGGCTCACATCGCCTTTGGCGATCCGATCTGCCCACATCTGGCTTCTGTCCTGGGTGATGCGGTGGCGACCCTGAACCTGCCGGAAGTCTCCCTGCATCGGGGCGGCACTTATGTCTGCATGGAAGGACCGGCCTTTTCGACCAAAGCTGAATCCAACCTGTACCGGAGTTGGGGGGCTGACATCATTGGTATGACCAATTTACCGGAGGCTAAACTGGCGCGGGAAGCCGAGATCGCCTATGCGACTCTGGCCCTGGTTACAGACTATGACTGCTGGCACCCGGACCACGATAGCGTCACGGTGGAAATGATCATCTCCAATCTGCACCGCAATGCGGCAAATGCCCAGCAGATTATTCAGGAAACAGTGCGCCGCCTCAGTCAGAATCCACCTGCTTCAGAGGCCCACTCGGCCCTGAAGTACGCGATTCTCACCCCCCTGGATAAGGTATTGCCTGCCACTAAGGAGAAACTTGGCTTGCTGTTGAAGAAGTACCTGTAATCTGCAGGGCATTCTTCCTGGTACGGAGAGCAGAGTTAAAGGGTCGCAGTGAATGCTCTAACCTTTGGCTTTGCTGAATGCAAATATGAATTACCCTCATCCCCGACCCTTCTCCCGCAGGAGAAGGGAGCTAAAACTCTTGTTCCCTCTCCTTTGGGAGAGGGCTAGGGTGAGGGCTGCATAAGGCTCAAGCACGAAAATCATCCTTCTATTCAGCAACGCCTAACCTTTCTTTAAGCCAATTGGGCAAATTCAGGCATATCGCGCCAGGGATCGAACACCCCATCAGTCTTGAGCATCTCCCGACCTCGATCGGGGTTGATCTGGAGAGCCTGCTGCAGCGCCTGGAACATGGCCTCTGGTTCTTCCTGCAGGGCATGGCAGCGGGCTTTGCCAAACCAGGCCAGGTAGAAATCTGGCTTGAGCTGGAGGGCTTGATCGTGGGCATTGATGGCGGCCTCGTACTGCTGCAACTTCGTCAGGCTTACCCCCAGACTGAACCAGATCTCTGAGGAGTCGGGCCGCAACTGCACCGCCCGATCGTAGGACTGGATGGCCTCTTCATGGCGTTGCAATTTGGCTAAAGCCGCTCCTTTGCTGAACCAGGCCCGGGCATTATCCGGCTCAATTTGAATCGCTTTTTCGTGGGAGGTCAGGGCTTCTTCAAACCGATTCTCAAAGTAAAAGGCCCGACCCTGTTCTACATAATCTGTCGCCGTCAAGAACACCTGAGGGTTAACGGATTTGAGCCGCTCTAGCTGGCTGGTCAGTTCCTGGATCTTCTGTTGCAGGTCTGGCGCGATCGTGTCCCGCACAGGCGAGGGAGTGATCTCGGCCAGTTTGCGAATGATCTGGTCCTTTTCTTGTTGGGCATCTGTATAAAGTCGCTGCAACTGGGAAAGCTGAGCCACAAACTCAGCCTTGAGCTGCTCGACTTCCCGGCTGAAGGTCTTCGCCTGTTTCTTTAACTCTGCCGCAACCTCTTCCTCCAGGCGCTTTTCCACCTCTACCTGCAATTGCTTGTTGGTTTCGGCCACAATCTGGCTGATAACACTGCGGCGGAGAAACCAGATGCCCATCGTGGCCAGAATTGGAAATGAGGTCAACAGGGCAATCAAAACATTCAGCAGGGCAGTGGTATGGCTAAAGGCCCGGTCTACCTCAATTTGAATCTGTTCCCGAATGGCAATGCTTTTTTCCAGATCTTCCTCGACTAACCGCTGGAGTTGCTTATCTTCCTGGAGTTGTTGCAGTTTCTCCAGAAAAAAATTGCCCCCGGACGGTGTGGCCCTGACCTCACTGGGGGTGACCGGTGGGGGAGAGGTGGTCTGGGCTGTAGCCCCAGATGGGAAGCCAAGCAGTATCCCCAGGACGATCGCCAGAACCAGACCGTGACCAAGCAAGTCCCTGAGCCAACCCTGTTGGTGTTTCATCCGTGCTCCTCAACCCTACACAAGCTTCAGCAGAGGAAACCTCCCGGAACAACCCCAAACTAGGTATAGGGTATATAGGGCCTATACATGGAAGTCTGCAAGGTCTTCCCAAGTGGAAGCAGTCCTAGATTGACTGTAATAGAGGACGGTAAAAAATACCACGCGACGCCAGGCCTGATGATCAGTACACCTGGCCTGCAGGTCGTTTGAAGGTCAGGTGAGATCGGGCTCGTCCAGTACGGGTGTTAACCCAGGCCAGCCCTTCATCGGTCCCAACCCAGAACTTCCCTCCCGTATCGGGCGAGAGGCTCAGAATTCGGCTAGAGGGCAGATCCGTGACCTGGCTGACGATCGCTCCATTGTAATGATTCAACAGAAATAGCCCATTGCTGGTCCCCACCCAGAGCCGATCGCCCGCATCGAACCGAATGGCTGTAACGTTGCGTCCCTTCATCTGGGTGACTGAGCGGACCACGGTCCCGGTTTTGGGATTGACCTCCAGCAGATTATTGGGGGTGCCGACCCAGAGGGAACCCCGTCGATCCACTGCCAGGGCCTGAACGGTGATGCCAGGGACATTGGTGATCTTGCGCATGACCAGGGCACTGGCCGTATTAATCTGCACCAACCCTTCCAGAGTCCCAACCCACAGGTTGCCCAGGGCATCCAGGGTCAGCACATCAGCACTGACGCCGGGAAGATTCTCAAAAGTTGTCATAATCAGGCCCTGGTCTGGACTGATCAGAGTCAATCCCCGATCGCTCCCCACCCACAGGTAGCCCCGTCGGTCTACCAGCAGGGAAAGGATGTGATTGGAGGGAAGACTGAAGTTTTGTGTCGTGACCTCGTTGCTGCGGGGGTCAACGCGGGCCAGTCCTTCGTAGGTCCCCACCCAGAGGCGGTGGGAGCGGTCCATGGCCAAGGCCCCGATCGTGGGATTGGGGAGATTCACCCGGGTCAGAATTTGTCCGGTGGTGGCATTAATCTCGGCCAGTCCCTGCCAGGAGCCGACCCACAGGGTGCCGGTGCGATCGGCCTGGAGCGCACTAACCCGGTAGTCCTCCGTGGGTTTGCGCTCTCCCGGTTGGGAAGGTTTAGCTGGCAGGGTGGGAGGATAAATGGGCGTGTCGGGCTTGCGAGTTGGGGTCTCCTGGGCGAGAGCAGGGTTGCCAGCGAAATTGAGCCAATGTTCAGGCATGACAACGACCCCTGAACTCACCACCATGGCAACGACACCCACCTGGGTTAAAAATGGTAATCGTGTCCGTGTCCGGATAGTCCTCCCCATAGGGCTTCCCTAATCTCCTCACAGAATTGCATCCCAGAGTCTAACCTCTCTGAAGCAAATTGGCGGAAATCTTTGCTGCCTGTAAATAATCTGGGTTTTTCTTAGATCTCTGACTTCTTTGAGAAGTTGGAGATCTAAAGCATTTAATTTATCTACATGAATAAGTGATTAATTGCTCTATTGGATGTGAATTAAAATAAGTGAACCTTATAGTTGGCTGAAGAATATTTAAAGTTCTACTTATCGGTTTTCCTGATATGCTTTGTAGCAAGTTGATTGTAAGGCGCAAGGCCGATTGTAGTGTGCCTTCTGGCAACTTTCAGACTCAATCATAGGAGTGATCAATTCCTGAGTCTGCAATTAAACAAATTGAATGATTTCTAGGAAGGGAAAGATGTCTTACGCTCAAACAAAAACCTCCGGCAAGGGTTATAAGGCCGGGGTTCAGGACTACAGGTTAACGTACTACACTCCAGACTATACTCCCAAGGATACAGATGTTCTGGCAGCTTTCCGGGTCACGCCTCAGCCCGGGGTGCCTTTTGAGGAAGCCGCTGCTGCTGTAGCCGCTGAATCCTCAACCGGAACCTGGACGACTGTGTGGACGGACCTGTTGACCGACCTCGATCGTTACAAAGGTCGGTGCTATGACATCGAACCCGTTCCCGGTGAAGACAACCAGTTCATTGCTTACATTGCTTACCCCCTCGACCTGTTCGAGGAAGGGTCTGTGACTAACCTTCTGACCTCTCTGGTTGGTAACGTGTTTGGTTTCAAAGCTCTGAAAGCACTCCGCCTGGAAGACCTGCGGATTCCCGTTGCTTACCTGAAGACCTTCCAGGGGCCTCCCCACGGGATCCAGGTAGAGCGGGACAAGATTAACAAGTATGGCCGCCCTCTGCTGGGTTGCACCATCAAACCCAAACTGGGTCTGTCTGCCAAGAACTATGGTCGCGCTGTTTACGAATGTCTGCGGGGCGGTCTAGACTTCACCAAGGACGACGAAAACATCAACTCCCAGCCCTTCCAGCGCTGGCGCGATCGGTTCCTGTTTGTAGCCGATGCCATTAAGAAGTCCCAGGCTGAAACCGGTGAAATCAAGGGTCACTACCTGAACGTCACCGCCCCCACCTGCGAAGAAATGCTGAAGCGGGCTGAGTTCGCGAAAGAACTGGAAATGCCCATCATCATGCATGACTTCTTGACCGCTGGTTTTACGGCTAACACCTCTCTGGCTCACTGGTGCCGGGATAACGGTCTGCTGCTTCACATCCACCGGGCCATGCACGCCGTGATTGACCGTCAGAAGAACCACGGGATTCACTTCCGCGTTTTGGCTAAGTGTCTGCGGATGTCTGGAGGTGATCACATCCACACCGGTACAGTTGTGGGCAAGCTGGAAGGGGACAAGGCCATTACCCTCGGTTTCGTCGATCTGCTGCGGGAGAACTACGTTGAGCAAGACAAGACCAAAGGAATCTACTTCACTCAGGACTGGGCTTCCATGCCTGGTGTGATGGCGGTTGCTTCCGGTGGTATCCACGTTTGGCATATGCCCGCACTCGTGGAAATCTTTGGGGATGATTCCGTGCTGCAGTTTGGTGGAGGTACCCTGGGTCACCCTTGGGGTAACGCCCCAGGGGCAACGGCTAACCGGGTGGCTCTGGAAGCTTGCGTCCAGGCCCGGAACGAAGGTCGCGACCTGATGCGTGAAGGCGGCGACATCATCCGTGAAGCTTGCAAGTGGAGCCCTGAGCTGGCTGTTGCTTGTGAACTCTGGAAGGAAA
Organism: Leptolyngbya sp. 'hensonii'; assembly: GCF_001939115.1. GTDB lineage: Bacteria > Cyanobacteriota > Cyanobacteriia. Next base: position 83,758 of record NZ_MQTZ01000046.1, read on the forward strand.
TCAAGTTCGAGTTTGAAGCGGTTGATACCGTCTGATGAAAGGGTGAAGGATGACGAATGAAGGATGGGGTTATAATTCATCCTTCATTCCCTCCTCATTCCTCTTTTCAGGAAGGCTGGTGTCAAATGGACTTGAAACAGATTGCGAAGGACACAGCCAAAACGCTGATCAGCTATCTGACTTATCAGGCTGTTCGGATGGTTCTTGCCCAGTTGTATGAAACCAATCCTCCCTTGAGTCTCTGGTTTAGCCGGTTTTCCTCAAAGGATAGGATTCAGGATGGCGACGCTTATCTTGAGGCTCTTTTGCAAGAGAATCAAGAGCTGGCCTTCCGAATCATGACGGTGAGAGAACATCTGGCCCAGGAAGTAGTGGATTTTTTGCCAGAGATGGTCTGTACGGGGATTCAGCAATCCAATATGGAACATCGCAGGCAGCACCTGGAAAGAATTACACAGCTCGAACTCCCTGACATGTCTCCGGATGGTCCGGCCATCCCTGAACATTCAACCCGGGATTCTGCGGATAGTTCAGATCAGCCCTCTGATGAGCCTTAAGTGACTGGCGATGCATGATTCAGTTTTGTGGCTGAGGACGATCGCTGGAAGACTGATTCCAACTTGTAGTGTTTAGAACCATACAAAGACGACCATGAAGACTTTACCGAAAGAGCGCCGTTACGAAACCCTCTCCTACCTGCCCCCTCTGACTGATGCTCAGATTGTCCGGCAGATCCAGTACATTCTCAGCCAGGGTTATATTCCTGCAGTTGAGTTCAATGAAAACTCTGAACCAACGGTTTACTACTGGACTTTGTGGAAGCTGCCCCTGTTCAGCGCTTCTTCTCCCCAGGAAGTACTCAACGAAGTTCAGGCTTGCCGCTCTGAGTACTCCAACTGTTTCATCCGCGTTGTGGGTTTTGACAACGTGAAGCAGTGTCAGGTACTGAGCTTTATCGTGCACAAGCCCGGTAACTTCCGGTATTAGAAACCTGTTTGAACAGGGTGAGTCTGCTTACCCTGTCCGTCTGTGAGCCATCCAGGGGCGAGGTTACCTCGTCCCTGTTTTTTTCTCCTTGTTGCTTTTAACTAAAGTTTGGTCAGGTGCAGCGGGGACTCGGAGGAAAAGCGCCGATCGCTGAGAAGACTCTCGGGCAGAGACACCTGGCTGGACACCGGTAGAGTATTCCGGTTGTCGGTATCCTGAAGCATAGTTTCACCTGGATTGGTAGGCTGGCTCGAAGTCGTGATTTCCGCTCCCGTCGCTTCCAGCAGCAGATCATCTGAGATTTCAGTCGATGTGGCACTAATCATGATCGTCGGCATATTTTTAGGATCGACGATAGGAATCTGCCGGGGGTCAATCTGCTGGGCATCCTCGATAGCTGGCGGGGTAGTCATCCTGGCCGGTCTTGGCTCCGCAGCAGGCAAGGTCGATGGGGTGGTGGAGTCCATTCTGTCTGCCGACCCTCTGATCGGCAGTGGGGAAGATTCTCGCACAACCTCGGTTGCAGACCTGGTAGGGCTGGCAGAGGTTTGGGTCGGTTCAGCATCCTTTGTTTCAGCCGGAGCCACGGGCGAGAGAACCGCCGCACTTTTTTCTGCTGGAGACAATGGCGACAAGGCAGGGGAATTTTCTGCCCGCTCAGAAACCGTCATTGCTGCTGGGGTAGCCGTAACGATCGGAATCGGTTCCGCGATCGGCTTTTGTTTGATCTGACTCAATAAAATCTGTCCCTTAGAGGGAGCCAGGGGCAGGGGCAAGGACTCCGATGGAACGGGCTGTGACCTGATCGGAACTGCGGCGGCAGAGGGCACAGAACTGGGTCGGGTAAATTCCTTCTCCACATAAGCCAGAAGTCGATCGGCTCTGGAATCTGCCCTTGGAGGCTGGGCTGTCAGGGCAGTCTCCAACGGCCCGACAGGAGTTGCCTGGGCAATCTCTCTCTGAGTCGGTATAAAATCAGGGGCTGAGTCTGTCTCAGGAGAAACTATGGAGGCCGGGGCTTCCGTCCCTGAAGGCAGAGAATCTGGCTCCAAAGTCTCGCTCCCTGGGGGTACAGCTTGGTCAAGACTCCGATCGACGGTCTGAGAGGCCGCCGGGGCCGCCAGGATTCCAGTCAGCGTCAGGCCAGCAGAACAGAAAGCTGTCGCCTGTAACCCTCTTAAGAGAAGCGTTGTCCGATTCATGATGAATCCTCCCTGCTTATCGCTTATCCCTATTCAAGGTGCGATCAATCTGTTCAGGAGGGTTTAACAGGAGTTTGCACAGCAAAGCAGTCGGGAGCCAGAATAACTTTCGACTTCTGACCTCCGACTTCCCATCGTTCAGTCCTATGGCTACTGTAAAATCGAGAAACAGATTCCCCCATGGCACCATGACCGCTTCTCAGACTGCTGTTCCTCCCCTGATTGAGATCGCCCGTCAGACCCGGCAGGCCGCCCGTCATCTGGCTGTTCTACCCACTGAAGCCAGAAACCGGGCGATCGAGGGCATCGCTGAGGCTCTGGAGGCAGCAACTCCAGACATCCTGGCCGCCAATGCCGCAGATTGTCAGGCCGCCCAGGCAGAAGGCATCAATCCAGCCCTGTATGCCCGGCTGAAGCTGGATGAAAACAAACTGCGGGCCGCGATCGCGGGGGTGCGGGATGTGGGTCGGCTAGCTGATCCGATCGGGGCAGTGCAAATTCAGCGAGAACTCGACATAGGGTTGATTTTAAAGCGCATCACCTGCCCGCTGGGGGTGCTGGGAATTATTTTTGAAGCCCGCCCTGATGCGGTCATCCAGATCTCCTCTCTGGCCATTAAATCGGGGAATGCTGTGATCTTAAAAGGGGGGCGGGAAGCCCTGCGTTCCTGCGAAACCCTGGTCCAGACAATTCATCAGGGTCTGGACCAAGCAGGGATTGATCCGGCAGTGGTGCAGTTATTGACCACCCGGGAGGAAACCCTGGCCCTGCTCAAGCTGGATCACTATGTCGATCTGATCATTCCTCGCGGCTCTAACAGTTTTGTCCGCTTTGTCCAGGACAATACCCGGATTCCCGTCCTGGGCCACGCCGATGGACTCTGCCATCTCTATGTGGATGCCGCTGCCAATCTGGATCAGGCGGTGGCGATCGCTGTGGATGCCAAAACCCAGTATCCGGCAGCCTGCAATGCGATCGAAACCCTACTGGTGCATCGCGCCATTGCGCCCACGTTTTTGCCCCAGGTGGCCACGGCCCTGCAGGCTCAAAATGTAACCCTGCGGGGGGACGATCTCACCTGCCGAATCCTAAATATTGCCGCAGCCACCGAGACAGATTGGGCAACGGAATACAGCGATCTCCTGCTCTCGATCAAGGTGGTTGAGTCCCTAGAGGCTGCGATCGACCATATCCACACCTATGGCTCCCGGCATACAGAGGCGATCGTGACCGAGGACGTTGCGACCGCAGCAACTTTCCTGGCCCAGGTGGATGCGGCGGGCGTCTATCACAACTGCTCCACCCGATTCGCCGATGGGTTCCGCTACGGCTTTGGGGCAGAAGTAGGGATTAGTACACAGAAAATGCCCCCTCGCGGACCCGTAGGATTGGAGGGACTGGTGACCTATAAATATCAGCTTGTGGGGCAGGGCCAGATTGCCGCCACCTATACTGGTCCTGAGGCCAAACCCTTCACCCATCGAGATCTGTGATGGATTGCATTCGTCTGACCGGCATTCGTTGCTACGGGTACAGCGGTGCCCTGCCAGAAGAACAAGTTTTGGGCCAGTGGTTTGAAGTGGATCTGGCCCTTTGGAAGGATCTAACCCAGGCTGGTCGGAGCGATCGCCTGGAACATACCCTTGACTATCGCCAGATTATTGCGATCGTGCGACACATTATCACCACTGAGAAATTTGCCCTGATTGAGCGATTAGCTACCGTCATTGTGGAACAGATTCTGGAACTGGAGTCGGTTGAACAGGTCGGTATCCGATTGACGAAAGTAGCCGCTCCCATTCCCGACTTCACGGGCCAGGTTTCGATCGAACTGACCCGTCAGCGAGGCTATCTGCCGTGAAACTGGCTCTGCTCTTACTGACCAGCTTCCTGCTCACCTGTCCCCTGGCAGCCCAGGCAGAAAATTGGGTCTGGGTGGATGAATCCACTGATGGCACCCGCATCTATGTGGATCAGGACTCGATCCGGCGACAGGGCCGATTCGTCTGGTACTGGGACTTGCTGCGGCGCAAAGTACCCGATGCGGCAGGGGCCCTATCTACCCGCACCTATCGATCGGCAGAGTGTAATATCGGCACGATCCGGAACCGGAAAGTCCTGAAATACGATCGCAACCATCAACTGCTCCGTTCGCAAACCCATGGCGATCGGGGTCCCCTATTCAAGGTTGAACCCAATTCTCTGGCTTACGCTGCCCTCCAGTTCGCCTGCGATACCCAAACCTAATCGCATGAATAGACCTGACATCCACCTATTCAGCCCTCAGGGAGATAACTGGGAGCAACCCGGTTCCCTAATCTCGGACTACAGTACTCTTCACAGGACCATTCTCAGCTCGACGCTGCAAATCCTGACGATACAACAGCTCCAGATCATTGCCAGCCTTCCGAAAGACTTTAACCTGGGTAAACAGGAAGCCCTGAAACAAACGATAGAAAGCAAGGCTCACGATCGCCACAATCAACCCACTGGCTGTGCTGATCAGGGCTTCCCCAATTCCAGTTGTCACCCCAGCAGTGGAAGTGGTTGCCAGATCACCCAGCCGGATCGATTTCAGTGAGATGATCAGCCCTACCACAGTCCCCAATAGTCCCAACAGGGGAGACAGGGCTATCACAGCCTCCAGAATTTTATCCCCCCGTTTCATGGAGGTTAATTCATCATCAGCAGCCGCTTCTAAAGCCAGCTTAAACAGCTCCGGATCTGGATTACGCAGCTTTAGAGGCGCATGAAGAAACCGACCGATCGGCTGATTGCTAGCCAAACGAGCCATATCGGTTGCTGCTTCCCAGTCTTGCTGAGCCGAATCCAGAATCCGGTTGACGATCTCCCGTTCATTCATCAGGATGCTGACCCAGAACCACAACCGTTCGATAATGGTGCTCAGAGACAGGATCGATAGCAGCAATAGGGGCCACATCGCTACCCCACCCTTGGCAAACAATTCTGTGATCGACACGTTTCTCCTTTCCTCCCTACCGTCCTCACGCCAAAGCCAGCAAAATTACCTTCACCAGTCTAGGGCATTTTAATTCTAATGGTTCAGGGGAAACAGTCTGCTCAAACCTTCGATCGATCGGTCAGAATCTCATACCCAGTTTCGGTAACCAGCACCGTATGCTCAAACTGCGCCGAGAGGGAATTATCCACCGTCACGATCGTCCACTGATCCGCCAGTTTGCGTGTCACTTTGGACCCTGCATTCAGAATGGGCTCGATCGCCAGGGTCATCCCCGCCTTCAACCGCACATTCGGGAGCTGGTAAGTCCGGGCATTGAAGACAGAAGGTTCTTCATGCAGATTTCGCCCCACCCCATGGCCCGTGTAATCTTCCACCACCACAAAGCCATTGGCCTCCACATAGTCCTGCACGGCTGCGGCGATGTCCATCAGGCAGTTGCCAGCCTTGACCTGATCAATCCCTTTGTAAAGGGCTGCTTCGGCAACCCGCATCAGTTTGTCAGCTTTGGGCGAAACCTTGCCAACTGCGATCGTCACGCAGGAATCTCCATGAAAGCCTTTGAAATAAGCGCCCGTATCCACTTTGAGCAGATCGCCACTACGAATCATTTTTCTGGGGCTGGGGATGCCATGCACAACTTCATTGTTGATACAGGCGCAGATCGAAGCAGGAAAGCCGTGATAGCCTTTGAAGCTGGGCGTGGCTCCCAGATCGCGAATGCGCTTTTCGGCATAGGCATCCAGATCCGCTGTGGTCATCCCAGGTTCTACCATCTGGGTAATTTCTTTCAACACGGTCGCCACGATCGTTGCGGCCTGCCGCATAATCTCAATCTCTTGCTGAGATTTAATCTCAATGCCGCGATGGGGTCTGACTTGAGGAGATTGAATCGCTTTCGGGAGCAAATTGGAGAGGATGTTCATAAGCGTTTGGGAGGTCTCCGTCCGATCGGTGCCAATGGATCTTCCATTTATTCTAATCCCATCGGGCATTGGAGGCATTGCCTGCAACACCTGTACGAGGTGTAGATCAAATCCCCTCCTGGGAGGGGATTTATTTTCTGATTTCCAGGAGCGCAAAGGCGGCCTGAAGGGTATCGGCCTCTGCGGCAGATTTATCTTTGCACCAACGCAGAATCCGAGGCTGGCGAACGGCAAGGCCAGATTTGTGACGGTTCGATCGGGCAATTCCTTCAAAGGCAATCTCAAAGACCTGCAGGGGTTCTACGGCGCGGACAGGACCAAATTTTTCCAGTGTATGCTGGCGAATCCAGCGGTCCAGTTCTTCCAATTCCCAGGAGTTCAAACCCACATCAGTCCGGGCAAAAGGGATCAGATCGTTACCCTGCCAGAGCGCAAAGGTATACTCTGGCAGTCGGTGAGGCTGGTTCCCGCTGTTGGCCTGAGCATAGAGGAGGACTGCATCCAGGGTCAGGGGATTGACCTTATATTTCCACCACTTGCCCCGCTGCCGACCCACCCCATAGGGGCTATCCAGGGCTTTGAGCATCAGCCCTTCGGCACCCTGTTCCCGCGATCGCGATCGTAGGTCTTCCAATTCTACAAAGGTGGTAAAACTCAATGTCGGGGACAGGCTGATCCGGTCCGTCGGCAAAGCGGATAAGAGGGCTACCAGAGCCTGCCGCCGATCGGCCAGGGGCAGTTCCCGGATGTCCTGTCCATGCTGTTCCAGCAGATCATAAGCCAGAAAATGGATGGGGGTTTCGGTGATCATCTTCCGGGTCACTTTTTTTCGACCCAGACGCTTCTGCAGGTCGTTAACGTTCATGGGACGCTGTCCATCCCAGGACACAATCTCCCCATCCAGCACCATCCCATCTGGGAGGACTGATGCTTGATCGACAAGTTCCGGGAACTGGTGGGTGATCAGCACCTCTTGCCGCGACCAAAGGAAGACCTGGCCTGCCCGCCGGATTAACTGTGCCCGAATCCCATCCCATTTCCACTCCACCTGCCATTGGGATGGGATTTCAGCCTGAAAGAAAGCATCTGCTTCTAAAGGAAAGGCCAGAAAAAAAGGATAGGGCTGGGAGGGTACTATCTCCAGATTTTGGACCTGGATCAGGTGCTGGAAAACCTCGATCGAGGGGTCAAAGTCTTCCATGAGGCGATGGGCAACCTCTGATTCTGGCAGTCCGTACTCTGCACCCAGAGCTTGAATCACCAGTTTTTCAGCCCCCTCCACCCGCAAAGCTCCAGTCAGAATTTTATTCAGGACAAAAACCTCTGAGGGCGTCAGGGACGCCCACCAGGACAGTACTCGATCGTGGCGTTCCGTTGCTGATAGCCTGTCCTTCAGCCCAGGGATGATCCGTTCCATCCACTCAGACAGGGATGGGGTGATGGAGGGCTGCGGGGAAATCCCGCTCTCCGCTAGGAGAAGGGAAATCACCTCAACCCCATCACCCACCTGGGCCAAACAAGCCTCAAACAGCCATGGGGCTAGCTGAGATTTTTTGAGGAAAATAGCCCTGAGTTCTTTGACAGGAACCAGCCGTTTTCGCGCTTTTCCCAAAAGCAAGGACAAAGCCCAGACTATATTGGCAGGCTCTTCCTGCCGGAAATACTGCTGCAAAGCCCTGACCTTGTTGCCGGTTGAGGTTGGAGCATCAAGCGCCTGAAAGAGGAGCGTGAATCGTTTCATCGAGATACCTGAGCCGATCGAGCCACCCTGCACCAGCGCGATCGATCAGGAATTCGCAGCAGCAATGCAGGAGGTTTTCAGCCGATCCATCCAGCCTTCCAGATAGGCCCGATTCGCTTTCTGTTCCGCCGGATCCGTGGTATCCAGTGGATGGGGCATTAATCCTTTGATCGCCGCTGTGGTCACACAGAACATCGACTTTTGGAAGCTGATACAAATTTTCACCCGCAGATCGTCCTCACCCCGCAACCCCCCACGGTAAATCTCATGCAAATAGTCCGGCAAAAAGTGCCGCATATCCTGCATCAGCAAGGTTGGGGGCACGCCTGCGCCACCGATCGGCAGCGGATCGGCATATAGGGCTCCATAGGTAAACCGCTCCTGGTCAAAGGGAATCTGGTTCGCCTGGGCATTGTAGGAAACCGTCCCAAAGAATGGAGTGCCCCGGAAAAAGACCGCTTCCACATAGGGAACCGCCACATCCATCAAAAATGTCATCCCATAGGATGCCGGGATAATGTCGTAGGACTTGCCCCCCAGGGTGACTGCATAGGTAATGGGTGTGCTAGCCGCATCCACCAGACCCTTCTGAACGTGGGCCACCACATCTGCGATCGAGCGGATTTTGCCCGCATCATAGTCATCAGACAGGGTCAGGAAAATTACACTCATGATTCGCCAGAACTGGCCCAGGGCACTGTAGCAAACAAGCTGGCGCACCTGCTCAGGCAGAAATTCCGGGAACAGCTTATGTAACATTTGCATCAAAGGATTGCCTTTGATTTTGGCCTGGATAGCAGCCTCAGATTGGGTTTTGAACTCATCGGAGTCGAGGAAAGTGTCCAACCCGCCGGTGCCATGCCAGAGCATCACCCGCATACAATACTCGGCATATTCAAAGTTGATGCGATCGTGCCACCAGTGCCGCAGGAGCTTATCCAGGGTGATTTCCCCATTGAAATATTTAAAGAAGGGAAACAGGAGCAAAAACTGGTGATCCGCGACATAAACCAGGTTTTGCCAGTAGGCATCTAGGACAATCCCATAACTTTTGAGGATGCCCACCACTTCTTTTAAATTGGTTTCTGACTCCCTTAACAACGCACCACCAGACTCCAGGCGATGAACATATTCAGCCAGGGGATGGGTTGAGGGTGGTCGAACAGTACTAACCATAACTCAAGGCTCCTCGGAAGAAAATGCTTGCAAACGGATTGGGGGAGAGAGTACTGCCGGATGGGCGGAACCAACTGTGATCGCTGGAATCTGGGGGGTCAGGGCTGTTGTCGTCGTCTCGCTCCAGTGGGTCAACCAACCTGGTTGTAATCCCAGTAGGGCAACCAGCACCGTCAGAATGAAGGCCGGAACCCGATCGCCCCAGGACACCGGCGGCAAGTTCATGGCTCGGGGGGAAAGGCGACCAAAGAAAGCCCGGTTGACCAGCAATAGGAAATAAACCGCCGTCAGACCCGTTCCCACCATGCAAAGTAAAGTCTGGACGGGGAAAATCGGAAACCCACCCCGAAAAATTAGAAACTCAGAAATAAATCCCACCATGCCGGGAATCCCTGCACTGGCCATAACCCCAACCACCATCATGCTCCCAATTAGGGGCAGCCCTCGCTCCGGATTCAGCAGCCCCTGCAATTCATCCAGATCACGGCTACCCGCCTTCTGATAAACCACCCCAACCAGAAGGAATAGCAGGGCCGAGATCAGACCATGGCTGATCATCTGAAACACCGCTCCCATAATACTCAGGGGGGTTGCCGCAGCCACAGCCAGAAGAATATAGCCCATGTGACCGATCGAACTATAGGCCACCATCTTTTTCATATCTTTCTGAGCAATAGCGGTCAGAGCCCCATACAGAACACTGAGCACAGCCCAGGTTGCCAACCAGGGAGCCAACACCTGCCAGGCTTCTGGAAACAACCCCAAGCCAAATCGCAAAAGACCATAGGTACCCAACTTCAGCAGCACCCCGGCCAATAAAACCGAGATCGGGGTAGAGGCTTCCACATGGGCATCGGGCAACCAGGTATGAAAGGGAACCAGCGGAATTTTGATGCCAAATCCAATCAGCAGGGCAGCCAGCAGAATCAACTGCTGGGCCACGGGCAGGGCCTGCGCCAGCAGGGGGTCATACTTAAAGTCATAGGCCCCGCTCAACCAGGTCAACCCCAGGAAGGCCGCCAGAACCAGCACTCCTGACAAAGCAGTGTAAAGCAGGAACTTGGTCGCCGCATAGCCTCGTCGAGCTCCGCCCCAGATGGCAATCAGCAGATAGAGGGGAATTAGTTCCAACTCATAGAAGATAAAAAACAGGAGCAAATTCTGGGCCAGAAATGCCCCTGCTACAGCAGCATTGAGCATCAGCATCAGGCTGTAGTAGAGACGAGGGCGGTTCACTGAGCTATCGGTACTGCAGATAGCAATCAGGGTCAACAGGCTATTCAGGACCACCAGCGGCAAGGACAGCCCATCCACACTGAGCTGATAGGTCAATCCCAGGGCATCAATCCAGGGCAACTGCTCCCCAAATTGCCAACTGATATTGCTGACATCGAACTGGATGCCGAGGGCGATCGTGATCACCAGGGTTACCGTTGTCAAAATGGCAGCCAGAAGTCGAGATCTTTTTTCAATCAAAGTTCCAGGCCAGAAGGCAATCAGGACAGCCCCCAAAATGGGGATCCAAATCAGACCGCTTAACATGATTTCCTTCTCCCCTACCAAATAAACCAGGTCATCAACATGCCCAGAAGGCCAACACCAATCAGAATCGTGAGCAGATAAGCCTGGGATTGACCCGACGCACTGTAGCGCAGCCCCTCACCACTCAAGATCGACGCCAGCCCAACCAGATTCACCGCTCCATCCACAACATAGCGATCAAACCAGGCCGCCAAGCGAGACAGCCCGCCGACTGTGAACACCACTGTCAGGCGGTAGAACCGATCGACATAAAAATCGTAGGCCAGCAAATCCTGAAGAAAGCGGAGGGAAATCTGCATGGGTCGAGACCAGTTACGTCGCAGGCCAATAGCGCTTCCCATGCCACAACCCACCACCCCCGACAAGACCACCAGCAGCAGCGCAGGCTTATTCAGATATTCCCAGTCAGGCAGCAGTTCCAGGCGCTGCAGCATCAGGGGAACCAGCAGGGTCACAATCGTCAGGGAGACCATCGGCACGGCCATTGGCCAGGGCACTTCTGGAGCCCGCCGCGTTTTAGGTTGGGGCTGCCCCAGAAAAGCCAGACGGAAAACTCGGGTCAGATTAATGGCAGTCAGCCCATTCACCAGCAACAACACGGCAATCAGCAGGGGTTGGTTCCAAAAATCATCAATACCCAAGCGCAGAGCCCAAAAGCCACCCAGGGGTAGAAGCCCCACCAGACCCGCAGCCCCCACGACAAAAGCAGTCGTTGTCGCAGGCATCCGGGACCACAGCCCTCCCATTTCTGTCAGGTTCTGATTATTCGTGGTGTAAATCACCCCGCCAATGCTCATGAATAGCAGAGCCTTGGAAATCGCATGGGCAAATAGAATCATCAGGGCAAAACCGGTCCACTGGGTGCCCACTGCAATGAACACCAGCCCCAGGTAGGCACTGGTGGAATGGGAGAGGGCACGCTTGATATCAATCTGAGCAATGGCTACCAGAGAAGCACCGATCGCAGTCATCGCCCCCAAGGCAATCAGGGCGATGGAGGCTACCGGGGAGAGGATCAGAATCGGCTGCAACTTAATCAAGATGTAAGCGCCACAGGCCACCACCACAGAGTTCCGCAAAATCGAAGCTGGGTTAGGCCCCTCCATCGCCTCATCCAACCACAGGTGCAGGGGAAACTGGGCGCATTTCCCGATCGGACCAGCAATCAGGGCCAGCCCCAGCAACGTAGACACCAGCGGTGAGAGGGTCGCGGTCTCAGTCCATTCGTACAGATCTGGAAAGTTCAGACTACCAGCCATGGTAGCCAGAGCTACCACCCCCATGAGCAACAACACGTCTCCAACCCGTTTCGTCAGGAAGGCATCCCGGGCTGCAGTCACAACCAGGGGCTGAGCATACCAGAACCCCACCAGCAAATAGGTAGACAGGGTCAGGATTTCCAGTAAGGCATAGCTCAGAAATAGGGAGTCACTGATAGCCAGACCGCCCATCGCTCCTTCAAAAAAACCCATCAGACCGAAGAAGCGAGCCAAGGCCCAATCCTTCTCCATATATCCCAAAGCAAAGAGTTGCGCCAAAAGACTCAAACTGTTAACCAGCTCCATTGCTGCCGTACTGACAGAGGAAATATTCAACGCAAAAGTCAGGTCCAGATCGGCCACTTTCAACCAATGAATCAGGATCTGTTGGGCTTCCTGGTCCAGGGTAGCCCGAAACAAAATTAGCCCATGGATCAAGGCCACAACAGTCATAAACAAGTTGAAATAGGCAGCTGGACGCGGCCCAGTCCGCCGGATCGTACCGGCGGACCAGGGCAAGGTGAGAATCGCCCCTAATAATCCATAGAAGGGAATCCACCAGCTACTTTGCAGGAGAAACTGGTTCATTGAAATAACCTATAGATAATGGTTTTAGTGATGAGCTTTAGCAAGGACTGGTGCAGGTTCAGGGTCGAACAACCGGCGCAAAGCCCCTGCAAATAAAGCAATATTAGCCTGAGTAAAAGCTTTTTATTAACTTTCGTTTAGTTTACCGCCAAAACGACTCCAGCGCTAGGCTGTTGAAGCTTTCCAGAGCGGCCAAAAGCCGTTTTAAAGCATAAAATTAATAGATAGATTCAATAAATATTTTTCATACAAAAAATGTCTTCAAATAAGTCTCAATTTGAGATATGTGAGTACTCACATCAGTAATAAATTAACTTTACTAATAAATGTCATTAAGAACAATCATTTTGACCTATATTGTCAATTGAGAAAGACTTACCCTATTCTTTTGAATAGAATACTAAAGCTCCTGAAGCTGAGACTTGATGGGCCTTTCCGTCAAATTTTTTTAGCGAGGATCGGTAGGGTATTTTGACTGAAAAGTATTAATTTTGTGTTTGTAGGAGATTAGCAATGCCGATTGCAGTTGGCATGATTGAGACTAGAGGGTTCCCTGCTGTTGTAGAAGCAGCGGATGCAATGGTGAAAGCCGCTCGGGTCACCCTGGTCGGTTATGAGAAGATCGGAAGCGGTCGGGTGACCGTTATTGTCCGGGGGGACGTTTCTGAGGTTCAAGCTTCGGTGGCCGCCGGTATTGAGTCTGTGAAGCGGGTCAACGGGGGCGAAGTTCTCTCCACCCATATCATTGCCCGTCCTCACGAGAACCTGGAGTATGTGTTACCGATGAGTTACACCGAGGCTGTAGAACAGTTCCGGACCTAACTTTACAATTACAGACGCCCTTCAGACTGAGGCCCGGTGGGTTCAGTCATGGGTTCAGTCACTAGAATTCCACGGGACAAAATCTTTATTCCTGGTCAGATCAGCGAGAGGATAGTTCCATTGGGGCAGCCCGATTTAGGGATCGCCTTTGAGTCAGCTAGCCGGGCCAGTTCAAGATTACCGATTTGAGTTCTAAGACCTTGTTTTCAAGTTTGAGTTAAGAACAGATAGGAAGGAGTCGATTGTTATGGCGATTGCAGTAGGTATGATTGAGACCCTGGGCTTTCCCGCTGTTGTAGAAGCAGCAGATGCGATGGTGAAAGCAGCCCGGGTCACCCTGGTGGGCTACGAGAAGATCGGTAGCGGTCGCGTTACGGTAATTGTGCGGGGAGATGTTTCTGAAGTACAGGCTTCTGTCGCTGCTGGGATGGAATCGGTAAAGCGAGTGAACGGCGGTCAGGTCCTGTCCACCCACATCATTGCTCGCCCCCATGAGAACCTGGAGTATGTTCTCCCCATTCGCTACACGGAAGAAGTTGAGCAATTCCGTGAGAGTGTCAATGGCCCTCGTTCTCTCCCGGTTAGGTCCTAGAAATTAATGCAGATTGCCAAAGTTCGCGGCACGGTCGTCAGCACACAGAAAGACCCCAGCCTTCAAGGGACCAAATTCTTGCTTCTGCAATTTGTGGATGAAGCAGGCAATTTACGCCCTGATTATGAGGTTGCGGCTGACAGTGTGGGTGCAGGGGTAGATGAGTGGGTGCTTGTCAGTCGTGGAAGTGCTGCTCGTCAGCTCTCTGGGACTGAACGGCGTCCACTGGATGCCCTCGTTGTAGCGATTATCGACACTGTCAGTGTGGACAATGCTCTGTTGTATAGCAAACGAGAGGCCTACCGTTAGAGAGCTTTCTGGGGGAGCAGTTTTCTGCTCTGGAAAAGCCATCTAGCGGCAGGCCAGCTGCGGATTTGATGGCCGATCGTTCACTTAGCTATTCCGGGCTCTTTTTGCCCTGCTCCCTCAGCTTGCTGTCGCAGCAACATCGTTTTCATCAGGAGAGGTTTTTTATGGTAGTCCGCAGCTCTGCGGCCCCCCCTACTCCCTGGTCTACCAGTCTGGCCCAACCAACCATTCATGAAACAGCCTATGTGCATGCCTTCTCTAACATCATTGGTGATGTCCGAATTGGCTCAAATGTTCTGATTGCACCGGGAACCTCAATTCGAGCAGATGAGGGGAACCCATTTCATGTTGGTGCAGGAACGAACATTCAAGATGGGGTGGTAATTCACGGTCTGGAACAGGGTCGGGTATTAGGAGACGATCAAAATCAGTACTCTGTCTGGATTGGCAGTAATACATCGATTACCCATAAGGCATTGATTCATGGCCCCGCCTACATTGGGAACGATTGCTTCATTGGTTTCCGATCGACCGTCTTCAATGCCCGCATTGGCCATGGTTGTATCGTCATGATGCACGTTCTGATCCAGGATGTGGAAATTCCGGCAGGGCGCTATGTGCCTTCCGGAGCCGTGATTACAACACAGCAACAGGCCGATCGTTTGCCAGAAGTAGATCCAGAGGATCTCAATTTTGCCCGTCATGTCGTCGGGATTAATGAGGCTCTGCGATCCGGGTATCAATGTGCTGAGAATGTGGCCTGTATCCGATCGATTCGAGAAGAGACGGTACAAGAAACGTCTGGTTACACCCCTTATGGGTCCAGTGGAGACAGTTATAGCCCCTACAAATCAACCAATGGTTCTGGAAGTCATGATCACCAGGAGTCAACAATGCGACTGAGTACAAATATTCTGCAGCAAGTGCGCCAACTGCTGGCAGGCGGTTACCGGATTGGCACTGAACATATCGATGAGCGACGCTTCCGCACAAATTCCTGGAAGAGCTGCCAACCTTTCTCATCCACCCGTGAGGCAGAGGTCGTTTCAGCTCTTGAATCCTGCTTGCAGGAACATTCCGGTGAATATGTCCGGCTGTTCGGGATTGCCCAGGGACGACAACGGGTGGGAGAAACGATTATTCAACGGCCTGGTGATCAGCCGATTAGCGAAAGCACGACAACCTATCGTCCCAGTAATAGCTCTAATGGGCAGGTCACCTCTGGGGGGGGTGGGTCAGTCAGTGGGGATCTGCAACAACAGGTGCAGCAACTGCTGAATCAAGGGTACTACCTGGCGGTAGAATATGCCAACCAGCGACAGTATCGGGCCAATGCCTGGAAGAGTGGTCCGGCCATTCATACCAGCCGGGTGGGAGAGGCAATGGGCACCCTGCAGTCTTTTCTGGCAGAGCATCGTGGTGAGTATGTGCGCCTGATTGGCGGCGATCCAAAAGCCAAACGACGGGTCTCAGAAACGTTGATCCAGACACCGGACGGCCAAGTTGCATTCAGCAGTGGTTCTAGTTCAGTCACAGGTGGCAGTGCTGCAGTCCGATCCACCGCAGGCAATGCAGTTAGCTCAGATTTACAGCAGCAAGTGCAGCAGTTACTGAATCAGGGATTCTACCTGGCAGTGGAATATGCCAACCAGCGGCAATATCGGGCCAATGCCTGGAAGAGTGGTCCATCCATCCATACCAGCCACTTAGGGGAAGCCATGAGCACCCTGCAATCTTTCCTGACAGAGCATAGTGGCGAGTATGTGCGTCTGATTGGCGGTGATCCGAAGGCCAAACGGCGGGTCTCAGAAGTGCTGATTCAAAGTCCGAATGGGCAACCCGTTGCTGGCAATGGTCAGACAGCCCCCGCCTACAGTACTCCTGCCCCCAGCAGCGCCCCTGCCACGTCAGGCACAAAACTGACGAGTGAAACCTTGCAGCAAATTCGCCAACTACTGGCTCAGGGGCATCGGATTGGAACGGAATACGCCAATCCCCGCCAGTATAAAGCCAGTTCCTGGAAGAGTGGCGCAACGATTCAGGCCAATCGGGAGTCAGAGGTCATTGCCGCCCTGGAAAATTTCCTGGCTGAACATGATGGGGAATATGTGCGGTTAATTGGAATTGAACCCAAGGCCAAACGGCGGGTTTTAGAATCCATGATCCAGCAGCCCAAGCGCTAGGAAGGAACGTCCATGTCACTACCGGTCCTGCATCCCCCTAACAACCTGCATTCCTATGTTCGGGGCGATGTCACCATTCATCCCAGTGCCGCGATCGCACCAGGAGTCATCCTTCAGGCAGGACCGGGATGCCGAATTGTGATTGCCGCCGGGGTCTGCATTGGGATGGGTACCATCCTGCACGCCTATCAGGGGGTGCTGGAAATTGAAGCGGGAGTCAGCCTGGGCGCGGGGGTATTAATGGTCGGGCAAGGCCGAATTGGGGCCAATACCTGCATCGGTTCCTCCACCACTATTTTTAATAGCTCCATCGATCGAGATCAGATTATTCCAGCAGGTTCCATTGTGGGCGATACCAGCCGTCGATTCGACGAGCTCAACGCCACAGACACGGTGATCCTGCCCGATGCTGTCATCTCTGAAGCTGCGGCACCCATCCCCGCTCCTGTTGAATCTGCTTCCCCGGATCCCTTCCCTGCCGAGGCCATTCAGGCTACTGGTATCAATGTCTATGGCAAGGTTTACGTCAACCAATTGATGGTGAAACTGTTACCCAATCGGCAGCCCATTCAGCCTGTTCCTCCCACCGAGGAACAGGCCCTCCCCAGCGACCCCTGGGAAGAATAACCAGGAATGCCTCCTGACTGATTAAGATAGAGTTACAACTCGAGTTACTATGACAGCTTCACCCTGAATGTAATGGGTTTTGAAGGAGATTATACTGACCTGGCCCTGGGCCTGGTATCCGTCCAGAGCTTTCCGGCCATCGTGGGCATTGCCGATCACATGCTGAAAGAGGCAGGTGTGACCCTGGTTGGCTATGAGAAAATTGGGGGCGGCAACTGCACAGCCATTGTTCGAGGTGGAACCGCCGAAGTTCGACTGGCTGTTGCGGAAGGTGCAGAACGGGCCAAACAATTTGGGCAAGAATTTTCTTCCCTGGTCATTCCCCGGCCCATGCCCAATCTGGAAGCGGTGCTTCCGATCGGTCAGCGGCTGGCCCAACTCGCCACGGGCCGGGGCCATAGCATGCTCAGCAGTCACGCCATCGGGCTCCTGGAAACGCGGGGCTTCCCAGCGATGGTGGGGGCTGCCGATGCCATGCTTAAATCAGCCGATGTAATTCTGGCTGCCTACGAAAAAATTGGCGCTGGGCTTTGCACTGTCATCATTCGGGGAACCGTCTCCAATGTGGCCATTGCCCTGGATGTGGGCATGCTTGAGGCCGATCGAATTGGGGAACTTCACTCGGTGATGCTTGTCCCCCGGCCCCTGGAAGACCTGGATCAGACCCTTCCCCTGGCCAGTTGCTGGATCGAAAAACCCCAACCCTTGCCAATGCTACTCTCGATTCAGGCAGAAGAACGGGAGTTAATTGAACTACCAGATGTCCTGCAGACGATTACCATTACCCGGCAGGAAGAACCGGAAAGATAACCTCACTGTGCCACCATGCTGGTTTCCCTGACTCGTGAGAAGTTTGAGCAACTGATGCCCCTGACGGCAACGGCAACCCAGTACAAGTTTTGCTGGGGTAAGTTGCAGGATTTTTTGCGTCGGCTTTCAGTCTCATTTGTAGGCGGAGCGGCTGCCCTGCTCTTAAGGGCTATCCTGGGACCTGACTTTTTTGGAGTCATTTTGCTGTTTGCCATTTGCGCTGTGCTCTACTGGCTATGGGCACCGGTTTTGTGGGCTACCCTGCGGAATCGAGAGATGCGGAAGATTCCCTACAGTGGATTCTGGCAAGGTGAGGTGCTGGATGCCTACGTCAGTGAAGAGCTGATTGGCAAGGAAGAGACGGTGAACAAACGGGGAGAACTCGTCATTGTTGAGAACCGGGAACGCCGCTTAAACCTGGAAGTAGGAGACGAATCTGGCTTTACTACCCAGTTACAGGTTCCACTCAAGCGGGAGCACCAGGGCATTCGGCCCGGACTCATCGCTGCCATGGTCGTGTTGTCCTATGAACCAGACCTGGCTGATATTGTCAAAGTCAGCGACATCTACATCCCCAGTCGCAATATCTGGGTAAGTGACTATCCCTATTTACGTCGAGATCTCTTCGTGGAAGTAGCCCGCAGATTAGGCTCCCGGAGAAATCGAGAAAAATTAGAGCGCCCTTCTCGGCGGAGTTCCCGCAAGGGCTCCCGGAAACGGCGGGTAGTCGAGGAGGATTAACCCCTCAGCCCACACCTGTGCGTTCCTGACCATAAGCCTGCCAAGCCAGATCAACCAACCCATTGACGATCGCAGCCGCCACCACAGCGCTGCCCTTGCGCCCTTCAATTCGAATATGGGGCACCATAGAATCATTCAGCCGTCCCTTGGTCGCTTCAATATCCACGAAGCCAGCGGGGGTCCCAATTACCAGGGCCGGACGGATTTCCTCCGCTTCAATTAATTCCACGATCGCAGTCAGAGCCGTTTGGGCCTGACCCACCACAAAAATCCCTTCTGGGTAGCGGCGAGCCAGGGTTTCAATCCCCCAGGCAGCCCGAGTTTTCTCTCGCTGAGGCCGGGTCAGGGCATCCATACTACAGTAAACCGGATTCGAGAACGTTCCCTGAATATTTGGCGCAATACCTACCTGCACCATCGGGACATCCACAATAATCGTTGTTCGGGCAGCCAGAGCAGCGGCTCCGGCCTGTAACGCCTGATCAGAGAACCGGATCAGGGATTTATATTCAAAATCAGCCGTCGCATAAATGACCCGTCGGACGATCTCATACTCTGCCGGTGAAAAGGTATGGTCTCCCATTTCCCGATCGATAATACCCAGACTCTGGGCATCTGTTATGTGCCATTCCATAGGAAAGCGTTCAGCAATCAGCGGTCAGCTTTTAGCTTATCAGACTGCGCTGACCCAAGGGTCTAAGTCTCCGAGGTTGAAGACGGACTGAACATCGGTGACAAGTAAGCGACCAGGGCTCCGATGGCAAATCCAATGAAGTTGCGGAGCAGGGGAAGGAAATCAGAAGTTCGGGTCACCACAGGACCAATCCCAAAAGCAATGAACAAAATGGCCCAGAGGGGAGAAAAAATCAGCGCCCACTGCCAGGCAAAAATCTGGCCTTCCTTACGGGGATGGGCCGCAAAGCCAAAGACGATCCCCCCCACAATTGAGGTGATCAGGGTCAGAATCCACTGTTCTCGGGGTAAACCGGGCACCACCCGGCAACCGCCCCGGCGCAGGCAGGCCTTAACTGACTCCAGGGACTGGATAATCGCTTGATCTTCGCCGTTTTCTCGCACGAAAAACTGATTCCCAAAGCGGGTTTGCAGCTCAATCCAGAAAGTACGCGGCATCAACTCATAGAAATCATCCCCGACGCTAAAGTTGAGGATATTCCCCCCCCGCGAATCCGCCACCAGCAACAGGCTTTTATCATCCAATCCCCAAAAGTCTTTCACGGCTCGACCTGGTGTGCGATCGAACTGGGTTAAAACTCGCAATTTCCATCCCGTTTCTGCCTCAAAAGCCTGGAGGTCCTGATCCAGATTCTCTCTCTGAATACCGGTCAGGGATTTTGCCAGATCGACCACATTGGTTTTCTGGCTTGGCAATAGCTCTGGGTTGTCAAAAGCCAGGGCCATGGCAGGCACAGCCCAGATTGATACGGTCAGAACAGCCGTCAGGAGCAGATGAAAAATCTTTTGAGGAAGCAGATATCGCATGATGTCTTAACTATTGCTTTGGAATCTATTGGTTTGAAAAGCAATGCCAGGTGAAAGGCGCTGTTCATGGTGTCACAGGATGGCAGCTCCTTTACACTTGTTTACCTATTTTTAATACTACAGCAGTTTTTCAACCGGTTTAGAACCACCGCCCGAAACCGGGACAGTAGTCATCTGAAGAAATTTAGCAGACCGCACCAGTCTTTTTGATCTCCCCTCCATCAACCATTCAGTAACGCCTGAATCTTGTTCCCCAACTGTCTTAAACTCACGGGTTTTGCCATATATTCATTCACTCCGGCAGCCAGACACTTTTCTCGATCGCTGGGCATGGCCAGGGCAGTCAGGGCAATAATGGGGATGGCCGTCAATTCCCGGTCTGCCCGGATCTGACGGGTGGCCTCCAGGCCATCCATTTCCGGCATTTGAATATCCATCAAAATAATGTCAGGCTTATGGGTTTTTGCCTGGTCGATCGCGACCTGCCCATTTTCAGCCAGTATGAGCCGATACCCCTGGCTTTTGAGATAGTCAGACATCATATCAATATTGAAAAGATTGTCTTCCGCCAGCAACACCAGCGGGGCGGTCACCGAAACTGGGGTTCCGATCAAGTTCGGCAATTCCGTGCTGAGAGGGTCTAAATCTAGTGCCCCGGCCCTAACCTCCGAGCTACAGGGCAACGTGACGGTAAAACAACTCCCTTGCCCTACCACACTGGTGACGGAAACTCCCCCCCCATGCAGTTCCATAATCTGCTTCACTAAAGCCAGCCCCAAACCAGTTCCTGAATATTGACGGCTAAGACTGCTATCAATCTGGACAAAAGGCTGGAACAATCGACCCAGATGTTCTGAGGCAATCCCAATCCCCGTATCCTCCACAATAAAAGCCAGAAAGCCAACATTCGGAGACGCGTCTTCCAGGAAGGAGGAAAAAGGTGCAGCGATGCTTGCCGATTTAGCCCCCCAATCGATTAGCTTGACCTTCAGCGTCACGCTACCGCCTGCTGGAGTAAATTTTACGGCATTCATCAGTAAGTTAATCAGCACCTGGCGCAGGCGGCGTTCATCCACCTCGATCAGGCTAATTCCACTTTGAATAGAGCAGTCCAGGGAGATATTCTTCTTGAGCGCTTGTTGCCGGACAAAAGCCAGGCTGGAATCACAGAGGGCCTTGACATAGACCGGTGAGAGGGTCAACTCCATCATGCCCGCTTCAATTTTGGAGAGGTCAAGAATATCGTTGATCAGCTCCAGCAGATGTCTGCCACTCTGTTCAATAGTAACGACGACCTTGCGCTGTCGATCGGTCAACACCCCATAGACTTGGTCCTGCAACCCTTCCGACATACCCAAAATGGCATTCAGGGGCGTCCGTAACTCATGGCTCATCGTCGCCAGAAACTCATCTTTGAGGCGAGTAGCCCGTTCCAACTCTTGATTCGCCCGTTCCAGGCGCTCGTTCGTCTGGCGCAACTGGGCAGCAGCCTGCCGCCGTTCCGTAATATCTTCCACCATGCCCAGGCCATAGAGCCTGCCGCCATCCCGATCGTGCAGGAGGGTCGCCGTAAAGTTAACCCAGAGCACCCTGCCATTTTTAGTCAGGTAGCGTTTCTCCAACTGGTAGCGAGAAATCTCACCCTGAATACTCTGTTGAATAAAGTAGGTGTCGATTTCCCGATCGTCCGGATGGGTAATGTCGAGATAGGAGATCTGGGCCAACTCAGCCGCCGTATAGCCCAACATCTGCTGCAAAACCCGGTTGGTGCGGGTAAATCGATAGGTTTCGATATTGGCCAGGAGCATCCCGATCGGGGCTTCATTAAACGTCGTCCGAAACTGTTCTTCACTGTGCTGCAGCGCAACTTCCACCTGAATGCGATCGGTGATGTCGATGGCAATCCCCTGCAGCACCTGAGTTTGGCGATCCTCCAGGGTCACCAGCATGGCTTCATCCCGAACCCAAATAGTTTTTCCTGTGCCTGTAACCATTCGGTATTCAGATAGGAACGGTACAGCGGCTGAAATCGCTAGATCCAGCTCCTGCAAAACCCGTTCCCGATCCGCTGGATGGATATAGTCCGTCCACTTGCTGAAGTTTCCCGCAGACCATTCGGCGGCAGAAATCTCGAGCAAGTGCTGAATATAGGGGCTGATATAAGCATGCTCTGGGGCAGCCCTGAGGGGAGAGATATAGACCACACCAGGAATTTGCTCAATCAGCAACCGGTACTTTGACTCAGCCTGTTTCAAGGCAGCCGTTCGCTCTTCTACCCGTCGTTCCAGCTCAGCATTGAGGGTTTGGAGGGCGCGTTCAGTCTGCTTGCGATCGGTAATATCCCGCACCATTAGCAGCACTTCATCTGCACCAATTACCGCAATCCTGGCTTCTTCGCATCGCAGGTCCCCCTGCACTTCAATCTCATATTCATACGCCTGCACCTGGCCAGTTTCAAGGGCCTGCTGAATATAGGCCATGCGCTGTTGCGCCAGGGGAGCCGGAATCAAGTCATGGACATTACAGCCCACCAAGTCATCCACGGGTTTCAGCAAAGCGATCGCATCCTCATTGGTGACGAACAGATAGTCTCCCCGACTGTTCATGCGAACCAGCCAGTCCGGAATTGCCTCCAGAATGGCCCGATTCATCGCCTCGCTCTGGCGTAAAGCAGTGGTGCGTTCCTCCACCTTGCGCTCCAGGTTGGCATTAAGGATTTCCAGATTGCGATACAGTTCGGCCTGCTGGATGGCGATCGCCAGTTGCACCGCCAGTTGATCCAGTAAGCCCAGTTCAGATTCCTGCCATTGCCGGGGAGCATTGCACTGGTGCGAGATCAGCAATCCCCAGAGGCATAAATTGGGGGGAGGAGGTCCAGCCAGGGAGTTCACGGAATCCATCCATGGACTCCCCAGATCCCTTGCCACCTCCCGGTTAGGCAACTCTGCTGTGGCCGCATTTTCGAGCAAAATTGGCACCACCAGGTTCGCTTTCACCTGAAATTCCTCCAGCAGCGCCCTGTGGCAGGGGCTCAGCTCTGTACTGTAGATATCTGCTACGGCCCAGATCCTTCCCTGCAGGTAGGCCTCACCAATGCCGGATTGAAAACAGGTGTCCTGGATCTCAGCATTCAGGCAAGCTAGCCAGGGAGGTGACACAGACTCGGCCACAATCTTGCCCCCCATATTCGCCTGAAACTGGTACACCAGCACCCGATCGGTCTGTAGCAACTGACGAACTTCACCCACAGCCGTATCCAGCACTTCCTGCAATTGCAACGAGCGCCGGATTCGAAGGGCGATCGTATTGATCAAGTGTTGTTGTTCCCGCTGCTGCCGGATTTGCTCCATCAGCCCCATCCGTTCCAGAGCACTCCGGACAGCCCGCTGCACCCCTTCACAGGTGAGATCTTTTTTCTTCAGGTAATCCTGGGCTCCACTCTTTAACACCTGAACGGCGATTGCCTCATTCCCCTGATCCGCTAGGACCAGCACCGGAACCTGGTTTTTTCCGAGCTGTAGTCTCAAACGGTAAAGAAATTCCAGCCCATCCATATCCGGCAGTTGATAGTTGAGCAGGATCAGATGGGGCAGGTTTATTTGACAGGCCTGCAACGCTCCTTCGCCTGACTCCCATTCCAGAATCTCATAAGCCTGGAGGGCATCTTGCTGTAGATATTGCCTATACAAGGCGCGATCTGCAGCAGAGGCATCTACAAGGAAAATAGGGCGAGGTGGGCGCATGATACGAAATCTTTATCCCAATTTGCGTTGTACTCCTGACAGATGGGTCCTATCCTGATGTTGCCTGTACAACCGTTGAGCAGGGCCGTATCCCCAGGGAAAATCTTCAACCTGATTCAGACAGGCAACGTGAAATAGAACGTGCTTCCAGCTCCGTAGGTAGATTCAACCCAGATTTCCCCTCCATGCCGCTCAATAATTTTTTTAACGATCGTAAGTCCTACCCCCGTTCCTCCGCCATACCGACTCGGAGCATGCAGTCGTTTAAAAATTCGAAAGATCACACCCAGGTGCTTCTCCCGCATTCCGATTCCATTATCTCGAATATAAAAGGTTCGAAGTGAAGATTGAACCGCATCCGTATCGGTGGAAGCAGGCTCTGACTGAGGCAGACAACCCACTTCAATCCATTTTTCGGGTTGGTCATTATATTTCAACCCATTCCCAATCAGATTCGTCAAAACTTCTTCCAGCAAAATCCGATCGCCTTGCACCCTGGGTAGGGGCTGGGGAATGCGGATCTCAATCTGGGAAGATTCCTGGCCAATCCTGAGCACTTCAACCACATTTTGAACCAG
Source organism: Leptolyngbya sp. 'hensonii' (assembly GCF_001939115.1). Classification (GTDB taxonomy): domain Bacteria; phylum Cyanobacteriota; class Cyanobacteriia. The sequence continues at coordinate 108,064 of NZ_MQTZ01000046.1, forward strand.
TTGATTCAAATCCAGAGATGAGAAATGCAGTTCCTGCCGCCCCAACCGCGAGAAATGCAGCAGGGCATTAATTAGATTTTCCATCCGACAGGTCAGATTAACCAGGGTTTCAAGCTTAGCCACCCCCTCTATGTCCAAAACGCTGGCATAGTCTTCCAGCAGAAACGTGGCGTAATTATGAATTCCCCGCAACGGTTCCTTCAGATCATGGGAGGCAATGTAGGCAAAAGCATCCAGTTCGCTGTTACTGCGCTGCAATTCTAGATTGATAGCCGCCAGTTCATCTGCCCGACGGAGCACAATTCCCACGATCGCGCTCCGTAGTTCCATAGCCCCCTCAATCTCTCCGGGTTGCCAGGGGAGAGATTGACCCGTCACCGTTTCCTGCCACAATTCAAACGATTTACGGGGAAAGAGGGTCAGGGTCCCATCCGGTTCCCGGTGAGCCTGTTTATGGGGATTCCCAGCCCAATTGACGTGCTGCAGCAACTCTGGGCGAAACCAGAGGACGTAATTTTTCTGGATTCGGGTAATCGATAGGGCTAGCAAGCCACTGGCCTGCTCTTTGAAGGCCATTGCTGGAGGATACAGGGCAGACAGCCCATGGGTGATGAACAAATTATGTTGAAACTGATTCGGTAACCACTCTATGAGATTCAGCAGTTCATCCTCGGCGGGGGTTTGGCCGATCGTGACCAGGTTTCGGTCCGCATAGACCGCAACGCCCTCTGCCCTCGTCAGAGAGCGCAGATTCGCCAGATTTTGGATCAATCCATCCACAAAGCTCTCGGAGCGGGCAATCTCATCAATCAAGCGGGACTGAATAGATTTCAGTCGAATTCTATCTTCCAGATTCTCCTGTTCTTCCTTCGCGATTAATTCCAAGGACATCACCCGCCCCAGAAACTCGCAAATCGTTCGGGTTTCGTAGGAGACAAAATAGGGCGTAGTGTGATGACAGGCAATCAGCCCCCACAGCTTCTGATTTTTGATCAAAGAAATAGACATGGAGGCCCGTACCCCCATATTGTGCAAATACTCAATGTGAATCGGAGAAACAGCCCGAAGCACACTCAGGCTTAGATCCAGGGGGGAAGATTCTTCCTGTTCCCCTTCTGCCCGTATGATCTTGACGGGGGTATAGTTCACGTCAGGGATGAGGCGGAGCCAGTTAACGCTGTAAAGATGTTTCGCCTGCTTCGGAATGTCAGAGTCCGGGTAGTGCAGCCCCAGATAGGATTCCAGGTGGTCAGGCTTATCTTCAGCCACCACAGTCCCCGATCCATCCGCCTCAAACCGATAAATCATAACCCGATCGAACCCCACGATCGCCCGAATATCCTTCACAACCAGAGTACATAAGTCCTGCAAGCTGATAGCCTGCTGCATTCGACTCAAAACCCGGTGGGTTTGTTGATAAAAACCCAAAAAATCTTGATCCGCTGTTGTGCACAGGGGTTCTAATTCCAGAATAATTTTGTTTGCTAAAGACCGATGCACAATCCCATTCATCAGGGAAGCCTGATCTCCCTGCCCGATCGTTACCTTCAGGGGATTGAGATACTCAAAGTTTCCGGCCAGGCAGGCATGGATGCTCAACACAGTTGCATCTCCCAGCCAGGTAGAGAGTGGCCTGCCTAAAAGATCCTGGGATGGAATTCCCATCAAAGCAGCTCCATTATCACTCACCTGTTCCACCGTCAGGTCGGGTTCGGAGAGCACCAGCAGCAACCCATGGGGCTGAATGAACCCAGGTATGTGAATCGGTTCCCGATCGCAATTTGTTAAATCAATCATCTCTAAAATTAAATGGTGGGATTGATAATGATGGAAAGGTAGCCTGGAGGACTTCGTCTCTTGCCTCCCATCTGATTCAAACGGAATTTGCTCCTACCATGAATCGAAACAATGGCTCATCCAATACTGTATCCCAGAAGAATTTTCAACAAAAATTTATTCCAATCCATGGCTGGGCACAGTTAAATAAAAATGATTCTGGGAATAAGAAATAACCCCCTTGTACCCTTTTTATTCAGGCTCCCCCTCTGAATTATGTCCCCCTTGCAGCAACAGCATTCTGACCTTGCAACACAGACAGAACGCCTGAATCTATTACCAGAATCCCGTGACTATGAGCTCTGGTACAGGCAGGGCGAATCATTGGCCAGTGTGGGCAACTATGAAGGGGCTCTGGTGAGTTTTGAGGCAGCCCTGAAAATCAGACCCGAGAGTGTAGCGGCCTGGAATTTTCGGGCAGCCATGTTGATTCATCTGGAACGGTACGAGGATGCGCTCAGTAGCAGCGATCGGGCACTCAATCTCCAGCATGGGAACGAAGAGGCCTGGTTATTTAGGGGGGCTGCCCTGCAACGGTTAGGGCACTATCAACAAGCCTATGCCAGCTACTATCAGGCTTTAGACAGAGGCCGACGAACTCGTACCGAATTCTCCTGGTTCAAAGGAATTAAAAGACTCTTTAAGGGATAGGGTCAGCAGCGTTAATCCCAGGGTAGAGCCAGTAAAATAAAGCTATCGGATTCGAGGGCCAGTTCTCTGGTTGATTTTACCTATCGAGACTATCTACGGCCACCTGCAGGGCCTGAAATCCAGCCAGCTTAAACAATTACAAAAGCTTTACCATCAGCGGCTTCCCGGCGATCGCCTCACCACGTCGGAATTTGCCCAACGGCTGGCTGCCATCAGCACTGAAATTAACCAACCTGTGTGCGTCTACATTAATCGTCGGGGGCAGCCTATCCGTGTGGGGGTAGGGACCCCCGGCCAAACTCAGATTCCGTTGCTGGAACTCCCCCGCTATGGGGTCGAGCGTCTGAGTGGCATCCGCTGTATTGCCACCCAACTCAAGGCCGATCCACCGAATCAGGCCGCTCTGACCGCAATGGCCATGCAACGACTGGACGCACTGGCGGTCCTGATTCTCTCAGGGTCTGGGTTTGAGCGGCGGGGTGGAGGTGCGACAGGCTATGTCCGAGCAACCTATTTGGCCCATCTGATTCCCCAACCCGAAGACACCCTCCGTCCCCAGGCCAATGAAGCCGGGGAAGAGCCACCTGCCAGTTGGAGTGTGTCGCCTCCGTTGAGCCTGGAGATGCTTGCTAACCAGGATTTTGTGGATCTGGTGGAGGGGCTGGAAGAAGAGTTTCGCCGGGAATATACCGCCCGTCAGGTCGATCGCACTCAGGACCAGGTTTTGTTAGTGGGGCTGCAAACCGATACCCTTCCGATTCAACGGTTCCAGGATGGGCTGGCAGAATTATCCCGGTTGGTGGAAACCGCCGGGGGAGAGGTGCTGCAGGTACTCTGCCAACGACGCCCCCGTCCCCATCCCCAGACCGTGGTCGGGGAAGGAAAAGTACAGGAGATTGCCCTCACGGTTCAGGCGGTCGGGGCCAGTCTGGTTGTCTTCGATCGGGATCTGTCCCCCACTCAGATTCGCAACCTGGAAATGCAGCTCGGGGTCAGGGTTATCGATCGCACAGAGGTGATCCTGGATATTTTTGCCCAGCGCGCCCAATCCAAAGCCGGGAAACTACAGGTGGAACTGGCCCAACTGGAATATATGCTGCCCCGCCTGGCCGGGCGGGGGCAGGCCATGTCCCGCTTAGGAGGCGGCATTGGCACCAGAGGTCCGGGGGAAACCAAGCTAGAGACGGAGCGGCGGAGCATTCAACGGCGAATCACCCGGCTCCAGCGGGAGGTCGATCAGTTACAGGCCCACCGATCGCGGCTGCGCCAACAGCGGCAGCATCGGGAGATTCCCTCCGTAGCGATCGTGGGCTATACCAATGCGGGCAAATCAACCCTGCTGAATGTCCTTACGGCAGCAGAAGTATACGCCGCCGATCAACTCTTCGCCACCCTCGACCCCACTACCCGACGGTTAGTCATCACCAACCCGGAAACTCAGGAGTTAGAAACCATTCTGCTGACCGATACCGTTGGGTTTATCCATGAGTTACCCCCAGCCTTAATTGATGCATTTCGGGCCACCCTGGAAGAGGTGACTGAAGCCGATGCCCTGGTGCATCTGGTGGATCTGTCCCATCCAGCCTGGCAGAGTCATATCCGTTCAGTAATGGCAATTTTGACCGCTATGCCGATCGTGCCTGGGCCAATCCTGCTGGTTTTCAACAAGATCGATTGTGCCGATGGAGATGCGATCGCCCTAGCCCGGGAAGAGTTTCCAAATGGGATCTTCATCTCAGCCAGTGCTGGCCTGGGGCTAGAAACCCTAAAACAAAAACTCTGCCATCTGGCCCACTACAGCCTGGTCCATGCGGGAGGGTAAGGATTTGACAATCTTAGCTAAGATTTAAGAAACATTCGTTAACAGAACGGACGGCTATGACTCCCCAAGTCGAAATCTATACCTGGCGTTCCTGTCCCTTTTGTGTGCGGGCAAAGGCCCTGCTCAATCAGAAGGGCATTGCCTACACTGAGTATTCTATTGATGGAGACGAGCAGGCCCGGTCTAAAATGGCCAAACGGGCCAATGGACAACGATCGGTGCCTCAAATTTTCATTAACAATCAGCATGTGGGGGGCTGCGATGATATCTATGCTCTGAACGTCCAAGGCAAGCTGGATATTCTGTTGCAGGCTGAGGCATAACCCGGCATGAAACTGGCATTTATTATTGATCCCATTCAGGCTCTGGATCCGGGCCATGATACCAGTGTGGCCCTGATGGAAGCAGCCCAGGAACGGGGCCACGAGATCTGGATCACCCAGGCCCACGGGCTGGGTGTGGCAGACGGCAAAGCCTGGGCTCAACTCACCCCCGTGCAACTCACTCCCGTACAACTGATCGAGGGCCGGTGGGTAGCCCCTCAGCCCTGGTATAGGCTGGGGGAACCTGTGTTCTGTCCCCTGGAATCGATGGACGGCGTTTTCATGCGCACAGACCCGCCCGTTACCATTCCCTATCTCTATGCCACCTATATTCTGGATTATGTGGACCCGATTCAAACCCGGGTGATCAATGCACCGGCAGGGCTGCGGGCAGCCAACGAAAAAATGTATGCCCTGCAGTTCACCGAGGCCATTCCCCGCACGATCGTCGCCCGCGATAAGCAGGTCATCCGCCACTTTGTGGAACAGGAAGGGGCAGCGGTGCTCAAGCCCCTGGGCGGGAAAGCCGGAGAGGGAATTCTTTTCCTGGATGGGAACGATCGCAACCTGAACTCCCTGGTGGAAATCAGCACCCTGCAGGGGCAGGTGCCGGTCATGGTCCAAACTTATCTGCCTGCCGCCAAAGATGGGGACAAACGGATTATTTTGCTGCATGGAGAGCCGATCGGAGCCGTGAACCGGGTTCCCACGGGTCGGGAATTTCGGGGTAACATGGCCGTCGGAGGCCGGGTTGAGGCCATCGAAATCACCGATCGGGAATTGGACATTTGCCGACAACTGGCCCCTGCCCTGAAACGGGACGGCCTGGTTTTCGTGGGAATTGATGTGATTGGGGGCTATTTGACGGAAGTCAACGTCACCAGCCCCACCGGCATCCGGGAGATCGATCGCCTGAGCGGCACTCGCCTGGGGCATCAGGTCATGGAGTGGCTGGAAAATCAGGGTTGAAGGCTTAGAGGATCGTCTGCATGAACGCTGTCAGGCGATCCATCCCCCGATTAATAGTGGTCATATCCGTCGCATAGGACAGGCGGATGTGATCATCGGCTCCAAAAGCCACACCAGGAATCACAGCCACCTGTTGAGCATCCAGGAGCTTGTCGCAAAATTCCAGGGAAGTCAGCCCCGTCTTGCCAATGTTGGCAAACATATAGAAAGCGCCATCAGGCTTGGCACAGGCAATGCCAGGAATAGCATTCAGCCGCTCATACATCACCTGCCGCCGCTCGGCAAAGGCCAGCCGCATTTCTTCCACACAATCCTGGGGAGATTCCAGGGCTGCGATCGCCCCGTACTGGGCAAAAGTACAGACGTTGGACGTACTGTGCCCTTGGATGGTCGCGGCTGCTTTGATGATCTCGACTGGTCCCGCCAGGTAACCGATGCGCCAACCGGTCATGGAGTAAGCCTTAGCAAAGCCACTACTAATAAAGGTACGCTCATAGATCTCCGGTCCCACCGCACCAATACTCAGATGTTGAACCCCGTCGTATAAAATTTTGCTGTAGATTTCATCGGAAATCACCAGCAGATCCAATTCAATGATGACCTCAGCAATGGCTCGAATCTCCTCGGGGGTGTAGACCATCCCCGTCGGATTGGAGGGCGAGTTGAGGATGAACAGGCGAGTCCGGGATGTGGTAGCTTGTCGAATCTGATCAGGAGTGATTTTATAGCCGGTTGAGGCATCCGTCGGCACACAAATCGGCACCCCATCCGCCAATTTCACCATTTCTGGATAACTGAGCCAGTAGGGCGCTGGAATGATCACCTCATCGCCCGAATTCAGCAAGGCCAGCATCAGGTTGTAGAGAGAATGCTTGCCGCCATTAGTGACAATAATATTTTCAGCCCCGTAGCAAAGATTGTAATCGGTCTGCAGTAGGTGGGCAATCGCCTGTCTGAGCCTGGGTTCCCCAGCAGCCGGGCCGTAGCGAGTCTTGCCTTCGGCCAAAGCCGCCTGCGCTGCAGCCACAATATGGGCTGGGGTGGGAAAGTCTGGTTCTCCAGCACTGAAACTGCAAATATCGACCCCCTCCGCCTTCATGGCCTTAGCTTTGGTATCGATCGCAAGTGTCAATGATGGAGTAATATAACTGACCCTGGTTGCCGGCTTCATAGGAATTTGAGTAGTGTATTTTGTCACCGATTTTCAGCCAGATGGCCAATTCACTCATCCATCCGCAGAAGACCGTAGGGGGATTTTAACTCAAAAAACAGAAGTCAATTCATCCGGATTGAATTCAGAATTCAAAATTCAAAATGTCAGGTCTTGCACATCATTTCACTCAGGAATATAACCACCCTAAATGCTAGATAAACGCCCGATCGGCAACTTCTCAAAGAAGTCACCGATCCAAGCAACCAGGCTTCTTCAGTTCAATTAAATCACTGTAGATGCTGATATTTTTAGGAAAAAATTAATCATTTTGAGCCTTGCAAGGAAGCCTCCCAGCACAAGTTAAGATCCACTCAGGTCTCAAGATTGAATTTTGAACTTACTGATGAATCGCCCTCAACATGTGATAAGCAATTAACAATTGCGTCAGGGCGAGAGGGTAACTTTGCAGCGTTTCACCCGTTGTACCCGTGATTTTACCCAGTTCCGGATTCCCATCCTTGCTGCAAAATCCCACCAAATTAGGGGCATCATTGCAAATCACATGCTCCAACTCTCGCACCTGCTCTTTAGTCGCATGGCCATCCACTTCCAGAACATCCACCGGTTTCCCCATATCCCGATCGAGTTCCAGGCGCACAGCCGGTTCAGCAGTCGCAGTCCCCGGATTCAAAATTTCGGTAAAGTCTGGATGGGGAATCGTTGGCCTTAAAACCAGACGCACATTTAAATGGGAGTTACTCTCATCCAGCTCAGTCTCCGGTGGATAAAAGGTGACGACCAGATCAGCCCAGCGGCGCTGAGGCCGAATGAATTGCTCTGAGTCTGGCTCCCGTTTAGCCATTTCAGCCAGAACCTCGGCTTCCGTATAGCCTCGCTTCATCGTATCTCGCTTCACTTTCCACTTCGCCCGCAAAGCCTCGGGGGGAGCCAGATAAACTTTAACATCGTAGCAATCCCGGGCTCCCCGTGTGGAATACCCCAGCAGCCCTTCAACAATGACAAATTTATTGGGCTTGACATAGACAGGTGCCTCAAACGTGCCCGTTTTATGGCTGTAGACTGGCTTCAGGATAGGCTGACCTGTCCGCAACAGCGACAGATGCTGCTGCATAATATCAAGATGGTTACAATCCGGATGCAGGGCTGTAATACCCAGTTCGGCACGCTGACGACGATCGTACCGATGATAATCATCCGTACAGATAGCAGTTACATTCTCCTCGCCAAAAACCTGAGTAATGCCTCTGGTCAGCGTGGTTTTACCGGCTGCACTGTCACCAACAATGCCAAGGATAATGGGGCGCTGAGGCATGTTTCTTTACTGAGTCCAACAGTGGAAGTTTGGTGATTCTGATGATACACCTAATAGGCACGATTCGTTCTGTCTATAAAAATGATTCGCTTAACCAATGGATCAAAAACAATTTAAATCACTTCTTGTGATATAAGCCAAGCTTTAATTATCAGGCAACTGTCGGCCGCAACTCAAAATAAAAATTTCAGGGTAAAAGTCGTCCACCCCTCACGACTCTCCACTTGCAAATCTCCCTGGAGTTGCTCTACCAATTTTTGCACCAGAGCCAATCCCAGGCCTGTCCCCCCCTGCTTCCAGGGATCGGAGTTGGGAATCCGGTAGAACTTCTCGAAGATACGCGGCAGTTCTCCAGGCGGAATCTGGGCCTGGTTTTTCAGGGTGAACTGGAATTGGGCAGGCCAATGATCAACATTGGTTTCTGCCATATGGATCGATCGACTAACCCTGTAAATGGGCTGATTGGGTTGTTGGGCCACAATAGCCAGAATAATTTGGCCCCCCGCTGGGGTATATTTGCAGGCATTGTTCAACAACTCGACCAGAATCCGCATCAGGCTGGGACTATGGGTTTTAATCGGGGGTAACCCCTGGGCCAAGTCAATCTGTAACTGCTGCTGAAAGTTTTGTGTCCGGACAATAAAGGGTTCAATAATCGTAGACAGCCAATCTTCCAGGTGAATCACATCTTCCGACAGCGGATAGGAAGCAGCCTCCAGCCGTTGCAAATCTAACAGATCATTGATCAAATCTGCTTCCCGGGCACACTCAGCCTGTAAAATCTCCAAGTAACGTTCTCGTCGATCTGGCGTGGGAGCCACTCGTAACATGTGAATGGCCATTTTCATATTGGAAACAGGGGTGCGTAATTCATGGGAAACTGTGCTCAGAAAATCATCCTTGAGCCGATTCAATTTCTCTAACTCTTGCACCTGAGCCTGAGCTGCCTGATAGAGTCTGGCCTGCCGAATCGCGATCGCACATTGGTTCGCCACCTGCTGAACCAAACGAATCTCAAATTCCTTGAAGATATAGTCTTCATGGTTAATCAGCCAGAGATCCCCCAGAACACCCTGATTATCAAAAATAGGACAGGCCAGCATCGCAACCCGCCCCCGATGGGGATTGGGTGCTATCGAGCAAAACTGGAAATAATTTCCCTGCAATAGTTGATCATAAATCTCCGGGTAATCCCCCATTTGCGCCACCCGCCCCTGGTAAGCAGGCATCGATGTCGTGTATTCGTAGCAAATCGTGGAAGCTCCCTGATCCAGGTTGTAGAGGGCTGAATTACAGCAGCCAACATTTAATCCTAGGGTTAACTCTTTGACGGCACTCTGTAAAATCTGATTTTCATCCAGACTATCCCGCACCTTATCTGTGATGCGTTTTAGCATGGCCTCAAAATTCAGCACCTGCCGCAGTTGGCTAGTCCTCTCATGGACCTGATGTTCCAGGTCAATATTCAGTTGCTGGACCTGGCGATATAACGCCGATTGCTGCACTGAAAGGGTCGATCGTTGATGCATGTCAGCCCCGACCTCGATGGTGATGATTAAGCCCCCGACCTGGCTTTTACCATCATGCCAGGGATAAATCTGCCATTTCACCCAATCGGGTAATCGGGTCGGTGCCAAGATCAGTTCTCCTTCTCCTGAAACAGACACCCCTGCCAGACAGCGTTCATAAATTGCCGGGTCTTCCTGATCGAGGCGAGGAAACTTATCACAATGGGATTGACCAATCAAAAGAACAGGGTCACTCAATCCACAACTCTGAAGCCATTTCTGACTGACAACGAGATAGCAAAGATTAAGATCCAGAATCGCGATCGCAGAGGGAGAATACTCCAGAAGCAAGCGCAATAATTCTTCAGGCTGCTGTTTAAACAACTCCCCAGATTTGATAAGGCCCTGATCCCCGGGCTTATGAGTGGTCATTTAACCGCCCTGCTACCTGCCATCTGGTCATCCACACAGAGAAGCGCCTAAATCATCAACTTCGCCAGAAGACTATCCCACTGTTCATCATAATGGACACTCAACCTGTGGGAATACAAGCTTGGCCCCTCTGAAACCTCAATGTCATGCATTCCTCTAAAAACAAAGTAGAGTTCCAGAAAAAAAGCATTAATACACTTCACACAATAAATTCAGCCCTCACCTCCTGCCCCCTCATCCCCTTACCCCTTCTCCCACCAGGGCTACCGCGTATACAGATCTCTGAAAAGTTTGGCTCAAGTAAGCAGATTCGCGTGAAATCCGCTCTCGGGAGGGGTGGCCCCCAGGGCCGGGGGTGGGTCTAGGAAGGGGAGCAGGAGCGTTGAACCCACCCCTACCCCTCCCAGGAGGGGATTATGGGTACACAGTAGCCCACCAGGGGTAAAGGGATGAGGGGGTAATACGGTGCATCAAGTATATTAATGCCCAAAGAACACCCCTATCTTCTTAGATAAAATTTATACCGTATTTTCAATTTCTTAAAGGATTTTTTTGATGTTCGTTTCCATTCCATCACCTGAGTTCCTGATTAAATCAGGCTCATAGCCTCAGGCATCAGAAAACAACTGAATAACTGTTTTGGCAACAATCGATACAGTAGATTAGGAGAAGCTGAAGCCTCCTAACATCGATAGGCTAGCGCAAAACGTTCAAAACCTGCCAGATCAGAGCAGACTCGGATCTGGCAATAGCTCCCTTGGCGATGCAGCAGGGAGGCAACCCCCTCAGCCTGCCCCGCCATCATTTCTGTTAACCAAATTCCCCCTGATCTCAAATAAATTGATCCGGACTGAATCAGGCTGCGAATACAGTCGAGGCCATCTTCCCCTCCGTCCAGAGCCAAATGGGGCTCGTGACAGGCCACTTCCGGTTGCAGTGTAGGAATCAAATGACTGGGAATATAAGGGGGGTTCGCGATCAAGCCACTCATCTGGCCCTGGTAAGGAAGCAGAGGATCGAGCCAAGACCCCTGATAAAATCTAATCCGATCTCCCAACCCCAACAAATCAGCGTTGGCCTGGGCCACAGCCAGAGCCGCATGACTCATATCAACTGCGTGGATGATGGCCTTGGGGAAAGCGCGGGCCAGACCAAGGGCAATCGCCCCGCTGCCCGTCCCCAGATCGGCCCAATGTCCACAGGTCAGATCCGAGACTCCACTTTCCTGGGCTGCAGCGATCGCCAGATCAATGATCTGCTCAGTTTCCGGGCGGGGAATCAGGACAGCCGGAGACACCCTGAGTTCAAAGTCACGCCAGGATGTTCTGCCTGCCAGGTATTGCACTGGTACCCGCTGCTGCACCCGTTGCTGCCAGCGCTCCTCTAACTCGGCCAGGGAAATGTGTAACTCAACCTGGGGCCAATCTCTAAAAGATTCCAGGCGGAGGGATAACCGATCCAGATTAGAAAGGGACTGCAGGAGCCAATCAACCTCCATACCTGGAATCTGAAAAGCAGCGGCAGTGGCCAGAGCCTGAGCCCGCCACTGCCACAAGTCTCGACCTGAAACCACAGAATCCAGAACTACTTCTTGGGAGCAGATTGAGGAGCGGGAGCCTGTGGCTTGGGTGGATTCTGTCCCTGACCCTGGGCAGGTTGGAGCGCCCGAATATACTCAACCGACTCCTGAGGAGGAATCAGAACAATCTGACCCAACTGAGGATTGTTGCTAGTCTGGAGGGTTTGAATCACACCCTCCAGATTTACCACCTGAATGTCGATCGTGGCAGCCAGATCAGGCTGTTGTTGCTTAAAGCGCTCCAACATATTTTGGAGTTCTTCCTTCTTGAAAAAGAGCGGAATCACCTGCTCATTCCCTCTCTGAATAGTCAAATAGCCCTTATCTTTCCCAGCTCGGGCCAAAAACAACGGCACCCCGTTGAACTGGGACACCTGCTGCCCCCCCTGCTGGAGAAGGGTCAGCGCTGACTTCACCTGCTGCTCCATCGGCACATACTGGAAGTCCAAGCGCTCCGGCTTGTTCTTGCTGGACTGTCCCAACTGGTAGACCTCACCCAGAGAGACAGGCACAACCTTCACATCTTTAGCCAGGGCAGGATTCTTCGTCTTCAAAGCATCCAGGAAGGCCTGTGCATCCTTCTGACTGATAAATACACCCGCAACAGGAGAACCCTGCTGTCCATTCGGGGGAGAGGCAACCAGAGGAGACCCCTGGGAGTTGGCAATAGCAAACACCGGCACTGGTCTTAGCTTCTGGACAATCTGGTCTTCTGGTAGGGCCAGCACACGCATCGCGCCAACCAGAGCGGAACTAACCAGGGTACTGCCGATAATGCTGGCGGTTACTCCCCAACGTACAAGTGCTTTCATGACTTCTCCTGCAAACCTGCAAATAAGTGATTCACCACTCTCAACTAACGTGAGATTTTCTCTAAAAACTGCTGTGACCTGCGACTACCCGATAATTTTAAAAAACTTTACACAGGGTCTTGTATTTCCCCATCAGTGTATAGCAGAACTATCAAACTCTGCCAACCCCTATATCCAGGTATCAGTAGGAAAAACCTTGCTCAAAGCCACAAAACGGCATTTATGGCCCGGCAATCGGTTCATTTGAAGTTCTTGAACTATTGGACTCAACTCATCAGTCATCCATATCGGGAGACCTTTAAACCAGTAGAAAAGTTCCGAGGCCATCAAGTTTAAACGAATTTGTGGGTGAATTCATACATCAGGTCAACCCGTCCTTTACGAAGCATAGCTGGATCCAAGCGCTCTGTTGTGTTACAGGTCATCAGCACAACCAGACGCTGGTCTGCCTGAATACCAGATGCTTCGACAACACTCTGGTAAAGGGTTCCATCCAACAGACTGAGAATATGTTCAGTCTTATTACTGCGCTGGGCAATTTCAGTTGCCCGGTCTTGAGCCAAATTATCAGCCTCGTTAATGATTAAACAAATTCGTTCCAGGTAGTTAGGGGGTACAAAGTTTTCCACCGCATCATGGTCAAGAATGAAAATAACATATCGTAAGGACACCAGGATTTCTGAGGCCACCGCTTGTGTCCAGGCAGTTTTTCCGGTTCCTGGCTCCCCATGCACCAAGACAGCAAGCTGGTTCTGGCTGAGAATAGCCTGCTGTACCTGATCTGTAAAACTCTGGATATCAGTTGGAAAGGAGCGTAAGGGATAGAGACTCTGAACCTGGCCCACCCGACTTTGGTACCCACTCAACATGACTGCCAAGTTATAGGTCGCTTTATTCACAAGAGGGGCCAGTTCCTTCGCAATCAGCATGTATCTGCGCCGTCCCCAACTGCCATTCGTGATTTGCAGCCAGATGTGGTACTCCGACCAGTAAGCCAGAAGCGTCCCCAAACTTTCCAGGCGATTCCAGTCAATAAACCGCCCCACTGGATAGTAAAAGTGACGTTCGCCGAAAGTCTGCGTAATGATATCGGGACGCCCCAAGATATCCAGAACTTTGAGGACAGTAATTTCCTGCAGCCGACTCAAGACATACTCGATCGGAATATGATTCCGGCTCACTTTTTGGTTAATCGGAGTTTCTGTACTGAGGGTATCTTTATAACGGTAATCAGGACCAGGTGGGGCTGGCGTGATGTAATCCCAGTACTCATCAATTTCATAGCGAGTATTCTCTGAGAAAACATTGAGCAGGTTAGCCCACCAGGTATGGTCTCGCCGCCCCAGGGTATTAGCAAGATCACTCACCAGATCCAGAGTTTTTCGGGTCAACTCCATCGGATCGTTCAACACCAACTGGGTTAAAAATCCCAGATCCAGATCTCGACTTAAGGGACGCCAGCCAGACTTGAGCAAGCTCTGGCCCTGCGTGTTGCGATGCTCTGGAATGTCTTCGTAATCACCAAAATATCCCGATCCCATACTAAGAAGAATGACACGCCATGCATGTATTATAGTGTAATACAAATACTACAGACATTCTGTTGGATGGATGGCTGACAAATCTCAATATCTGGCAGTTATCACTACGCAAGCGACTCCTCAAACCCTGATTAATGCCAGTCCGTGCAGACAGACCGGGTTCCCATAAGTATGGGTTACACATTCACAGGCGTAAACAGCGCTGCTTCGATTCGATTCAAAGCAGCTTCAAACTCATCATTGACAATCTGGATATCGAATTCATCTGCTGCCTCGACCTCTGCTCTAGCCCGTTGCAGTCGTTGCGCGATCGCATCCTCCGAATCCTGGGCCCGATTGCGAATCCGATACTCTAACTCACCCAGGGAAGGCGGAAGAATAAACATCCGCAAAGCTTCAGGAAAGGTACGGCGAATCTGACGGGCTCCTTCCAGCTCGATCTCCAGAATCACCCACTTGCCCTGAGCAATCTGGTTTTCGACAGGTTCGCGAGGGGTGCCATAGCAGTTGCCAGCAAACTCCGCCCATTCCAGCAATTCATTATTGGCCACCATTCGCTCAAACTGAGTCCGCGTCACAAAGTAGTAGTGCTGTCCATCCACCTCACTGGGACGAGGGGCGCGTGTCGTCACAGAAATGGAAAGATAGAGCTCTGGATGGCGTTTCAAGAGCGATCTCAGCAAGGTTCCCTTGCCAACACCACTAGGCCCAGTTAAAACAATTAGCCTCCCCAATCCCATCTATACTTCCTTCCTGCTAACCAGCTTTCAATTGTAAATGTGCAATATTGGCGTCGAATCTCAGAAAAACCAGACATCCACGACTCGACTAAGATTTCGTTGAGCCATTATCAGTCTTCACTTCCGGGTAGATCCTTGCTGATAATGAATCGATTGGCAACTGTTTCCGGTTGAATAGCAGAAAGAATGATGTGACCGGAATCCGCAATGATAACAGCTCGCGTGCGCCGACCATAGGTCGCATCGATCAGTTGCCCACGATCGCGGGCATCACTGATCACTCGTTTAATCGGTGCAGACTCTGGGCTAACGATCGCGACAACTCGGTTAGCCGACACAATATTGCCAAAACCGATATTGATCAGCTTAATATCCATGATGCCCAATAAGCCTGAAAGCGAGCACAGCCCGATTCAATCACTTTACCCTTAATCGTATCTGAATCTTCTCATGGTATCTAAATCTTCCGAGTCTCGAAACAGACAGAACCAATACGCAACTTGACGGAGAAAAATCCGGCAAGCCTGTCATTCTTTATCAAGACTCCTTTCCGACAATGGTCAGGTACTCTTTCAAGCATTGTCATGAAGACAAATCACCTCAACCGGGGTTTCTCCCTCCTGGAACTGCTAATTGTGTTGTTTATCATGGGAGTCGCAGCCACAATCACAGTTCCCCCCTGGTTAGGATTCATGAATACTCAGCGTTTAAACGCCAGCCAGGACCGCATTTACTGGGCTATGCGGATAGCCCAAAGCAATGCCATGAAGGATAAAATCACCTGGCAGGTCAGTTTTCGCCAGGTTCAGGACAGACTTCAGTGGGCCATTCATCCGGCAACCTCCAGCAAGGTTTCCCTGGCTCTCCTGGAATGGCAGGAACTGTCACACATCCGCATAGATACTAGGGAAACCACCTTGGATTGCTCCAAGAAGAGTTGCCAGGGCATCGAAAATATCTGGCGGGTCCAATTTAACGACAAAGGAAATACCAACGGGCAATTAGGACGCATCACGCTGGCTTCTAAGCAAGGGGGCAGGACAAGACGTTGCATTATTGTTTCTACCCTGATCGGCAACATCCGGACCGGCAAAGACCACACTGTTCCCGACACAGAAAAACGGTATTGCTACTGAAGCATCCAGCCTCCCCAGAAGCGGAGTGTAGACCGAGAAGACTGACAGAGAGCGTGTGGCAGGGTGAGGCCCAAACAATCATCCCAAAAATCAGTTGACATCGCACGATGCTTCTGAACCCACCGCCTCGGCAATCGACCCCATGCCCTGCTGATCCAATTTTTGTAGGAGTCCAGCCAGGATCTGACGCACCATCCAAGGCCCCCTATAAATCCAACCCGTATAGACCTGCACTAGACTGGCTCCAGCGACAATTTTCTCCCAGGCATGCTCTGCCGTGAAGATACCGCCCACCCCCACAATCATTAACTTTCCCCCAGTTTGCTGACGAATAAAACGAATGATCTCAGTCGATCGTTGCCGTAGGGGTGCACCACTAATCCCGCCAGACTCTTCCTGAAGGCTCTGGCCCGTTGCTGCCAGAATCTGGGTCTTCAACCCCTCCCGCCGAATGGTTGTATTCGTGGCAATCACCCCAGCCAGGCGATGGCGTTGAGCCAGATCCACAATAGCAGCAATCTCATCCCATTCCAGGTCCGGTGCGATCTTGACCAATAACGGTTTATGTTGTGAGTTTTCCTGTTGTAACCCCAATAGGATTGGCTCCAACTGTTCTACAGCCTGGAGCGATCGCAGACCTGGGGTATTGGGAGAACTGACATTCACCACGAAATAATCCCCCCACGGTTGCAGTAAGCGAAAGCTACTCACATAATCCTGGGTTGCTTCCTCCAGGGATGTCACCTTCGACTTACCCAGATTGATTCCTACCGGAGTAGCAAATTTTCCTGTTCCGACCTGTGAATTTTCCCCAGCCTGAATCCCTGCCTCGGCGGAGTTCTGGGCATTGCATCGGACACTGAGCCTCTCTGCCATGGCCATAGCCCCCCGATTGTTGAACCCCATCCGGTTCAGGGCAGCATCATCATCGGGCAGTCGAAACAGCCGGGGTCGAGGATTACCGGGCTGGGCCTGGAACGTGACCGTACCCAGTTCAGTAAACCCAAACCCCAGATCAGACCAGATACCAGCAGCCAGACCATCTTTGTCAAATCCAGCAGCCAGACCCACCGGATTAGGTACCGTCAACCCCCAACAGTCCTGGCTTAAGCGGGGGTGGTTCAGACACAGAAGCTGCGCCAATCGGCCCCGGAACCAGCGACTGCTGGGTTGCTCCGCCCGATCGAGACGACTCAGCACCTGCATCACCTGCTGATGCACCCACTCTGGATCCATCTGTAATCCATCAAACAGAATTGCCTGAGTACTGAACTGATAGAGATTCAACGGACTATCCTTACGAGTTAACTACATTGCAGGGGATACTCATCCCCTACCTGGGCACTCTAGTGTTGTAAACCCTAGTCAGTACCTATCAAAATAGGAGGCTTTCAGACCGAGGCTAACCCCTAGCTATTCCGGCATGACATCCTCCCGACGCTCACCCTAACGGTTAGAGCGCAGGACTTATAGCTCCCTGAGACCCTCATTAGTTAAATTCAATATTTTCTGAATTTAATGTTCTCTACGGATGCATAATTCTGTAATTCTACCGAGGATAATCATTAATCGAATTTACCAATTTATAACCTATCGACTAATCTACAGATCTGTAGGAGTGACCGTATTGGGTGCAATTCCCTGCAATTCAATTAAGGATTAGGAGCAGTGTGAAAGGATTTAGCCCCCGCCTGGAGCTATCCCAGAAAAGCCGTTACTACGCAAATACTACGCAAACGCGAAGCGTTGCGCGAGTAAAAGCCCCAAGTTCGTCTCCTACAGGGCTCTGTCACCTTCTACTGAACCAGATGGATAGCCATGTCAGTTTGTTAATTCTTTACCGAAAATTTTCTCTTGGGATTGTTTCAGTAAAGATGGAGCGATGCTGAACTGCCAATCGGGTCAATCACGGTTAGACTGTGCTTACAACTTCTCACCCGTCATTGCTTGTGCTGTTACAGCCCAGGCTGAGGGCATTGACCAGATCACCCTAGCAAACCACCGCAATTACTTCCAATCTAGTTTCGAAACCACGCTCTGCCGAGGGCGGACATATATCGTATGGTTCAGCAAAAAGAGCCGACTGTGCATGAAAAACAACTCGTGGCATTGGGACGAACCCTGCAAATATTACGCGAGGAGCAAAATGTTGATGCTCTGATCGAAACTGTGCTGGTTTATCTCCAGGACGAGTTTGACTATAGTCTGGTTTGGCTGGGCCTTTACGATCGGGTCGAACATCGCCTGTTTGGCAAAGGGGGCATGACACCCACCGGAGATACAACATTTCTCAAACAGCGGTTTGTCCTGGCTCCCGGAGACTTACTGGAGCAGGTTGTGATCCAGCAACGTCCGGTTGCCGTTCCCAGTTTGCGGGAAGAAACCAGAGCTGGAGAATGGCGCAAAGCCGCTCAAAAATTTAATGTCCAGGGCACGTTGTTGTTTCCGATTCGTCACCGCGATCGATGTTTTGGGGTGGCCTTGCTCGGCACAAACCTGTGGGGCACTTCTCCCCGGGCTGAAGAAAAAGCCCGCCTCTCGATCATTCTGGGAGAGTTGGGGGCAGCCCTCTATCATATCGACATGGAATGGCAACGGGAGCAGGCCAAGCGGCCCGATGAACCCCTGCTCTCTCTGTTAGACCGCTTGCGAGCACTCCCCAATCTGACTCAACGGCTGGAAGTGGTTGTGGAGGAAACCCATCGGTTTGTTTCCCCTTCCCGCACTAATATTTACTGGTTCGAGCGGGAACGTCGTTACTTCTGGCGACGGGTGGGCAATCGACAACGCTCCGGAGGGCTTGGAGATGTCAGCAGTCAGGCTTCCGGCATTACCATCCAGGAAGTTAACGCCTTTTATCAAGCATTGGCTGCCGACCAGGTCGTATCGATCGGGGAAGCCCACAGTTCTCTGAAAGCCGATATTACTGGGCGGTTGATGCAGCAGATCAAGGCCCGATCTCTGATTGCCTCTCCTATTCTGTTTCAGGGCGAGCTGCTTGGCTTCCTGGCCGTGGAAGGAACCGAAGCCCGCATTTGGCAGGAAGAAGAAAAAAACTACGTGCGGGGAGCGGCCCAATTGGTTGCCCTGGTTGCTCCTCTGGCAGAGATGGAGGAAACCATTCAGCAGGTAAAAATGGATCAGGCTCTGACTGCAGAGGTGAGCCATGCGATCTACAGCGATGAGGATTGGAGAGGAACTCTACAGAACTGTGCAGAGAAATTGTGCGAGCGCCTGAAAGCAGAACGGTTCCTGGTCTTGCTCTACGACAAAGATCACAACAAGTTTGAGATCACCCACCAAAGCCAGCCTTCTAACCGGCGCTCCATCAATTCTCCACTGGATCGCATCAATGAAGTGGACTGGCAAATGCTGGAACGCAGTCAGGAACCCGTCGGCATTGAGAACTTAGATGAAGACTTAAGGCTACTGGCTTGGCGAAACACGTTTCTGGAGTTAGGGATCAAGTCCCTGATTATCTGTCACACCACCATCGGGCGTCCCCTGGAAGGGTTAGTCATTTTGTGCCATGAAGCAACCCGCAGTTGGAGCCAGTCAGAGCGGGAAATTATTCGTGTTGTCAGTCAGCAAATCGGCCTCATTCTCCACCAGTGGCAACTGCAACGGCAAAACGAGCAGCAGCAAAAGATCCAACAAACAGTGCAGTGGAGCCTAAAAACCATCCAGCAGATTAATCAACTGGATCGGTTGGAGGCTGCTGCCCTGCAACACATGGCCCAGATCTTGCAGGTTCCTACGGTAGCCCTACTTTCCTGGGCACCAGGACGGCCTTCTGGAAGGGTCACAGTGCCCGTGATGGCCAACGAACAATATGCCATTCGGGCCGATGCATCCGTTTCGATTCATCTCGATGCGCTGGCTAAATTGGCTCTCCAAACCGATGGCATCCTCCCCCTACAAGTGGGAGATCTGTCACCAGAAACCCGCTATTGGATCCCAGGCCCTGCGATCGGTCAACTCCTGGTTGCGCCATTGCGGACAGGTCCAGAACACGTCCCTACCGGAATTGTGATTATCGTTGATCAGCGCGATCGGCTGTGGACCGATCGCCACCTGACTGCTCTAGATATCCTGGTCAGTCAACTGGCCTGGTTCCGCCGCTACCTTACCCTCACCGAGTCGCTTCACATCCAGCAGGAACGTCTGGAGCGGCTTAACTGGTACAAGCACGGGCGACTAGAGGAAACCTATCGTTCCCTGACTATAGGGCTCAAGCGCCTGAATGAGTCTCTGAACCAGCACCAGGCTACCCTGGGCAACCAGCCTTACCAAGCTCTGCGCCAAATCAGCGATGCGCTTAATCCCCTCGCCCTGCTCCTGAAGGATGAGCAGTGGCGATTGCGTGCCTACCAGGAAACTGCTCCCCTGGCAGGGTTTCTGAAACGGGCACTGGAACGGGTGGAAGGTTTAATCAAACAACGGCAACTCTGGTCCCAGGTACATAACAATGAAGGCAACCTGAGCCTCAGCGGCGACATTGCCAAGATCGAGCTGATCGTCCATGAAGTCCTGGTTGCAGCCTGTTACCGCTGCCAGCCCGGAGGTCGGCTTGACATTTGGTGTCGTCTGATTGACCCACGCTGGCTAGAAATTTCTATCACCGACAATGGGATGATTGAGCCCTTGTTGGCATCTGAACTGCAATCCGGTCGAGTCGCTGATTTGCTCGCCCCTTCAACTTTAGACCAGCCTCCTGGCCTGCATCTGCTGATTTGCCAGACATTGATGAAGCAGATGGGCAGTGAGTTCGGCATCTACAAGCTAGACGACGGACGCATTCTTAGTCGATTAGTTCTGCCCCTGGCAACCGCCCAACCTCCGGGGCGGGCAGCGGGATATTCATCCAGTGGCTAATTGCCTGGAAAGGGTTTTCTCCGAAGCCTGCGATTTACCACGCTGGGTCAATCACCAAATTTTTACAGCAGGCAACTTTCTTTAAAAAAGTCTATTTTTTATTAAAAATTGTCTATTTTACCCCTCACAAATAGCTTGATCTTTTACCCATCCTTGCAAGTTATTTACAACACCCTAAAGGATGAAAAACAGTACTTTTAAGACATCCTCTAAAACCCTTGACTACAAAGATTTTCCTAACTCAAATTGATCTGGACTTAGCATTAGTAAACTTTGTTTTCATAGTCTTCATTCTCTGGAAAACCATCTTATATTAATAGTTGAAGCTACAAAGCTTCCCTGGCAGATGAACAGCCAAGTCCACATTAGTTTAGAGGTAAAGAAAGCTGTTTAATGTAATCTGTCTCGTAGTCCCAACAGCGTCCAAGCAGTCCGAAAAAACATTGAAACTTCCCCAGTGATTTACAGAACTGGGAGCTCTGCAACTAATTCTTGAGGTAGTTTTTTACCAATTGGTTGGTTTCATCTCTGTCGGGAACGTCCTATAAAGGGAAGTCACTCAATGTTTGAAGCTTGGGCGCTGTTCCACGTTTGGGGAATTTATTCAAAATTTTACCTTTAATTGATCGATGTCCTAACAGGGTGTCGGCATTCGCAAATTATACTATTGATCATTCTTGTGCATAATCCTTGTGTATGCAGTAGACCTATCCCTTGATATTTCTCATGGCTATTATTGCGTTGAAAGCCTGGTATCTGGAGAAGTATGAGCCGATTCGCGAACTGGAGAAACGTTCCCACGATCTGCGCCTGAGTAAGAATAGCTTGTTGAAATCCGGGTTACGTGCCGATTTTCTGGAAGACAGCGAGAGCGTCAAACAGTCCGTATGGTTTCAGCGCTATTTGTCCGGTGAAATTGTCGAGTTTTACATTGAGGGGAGTGGGGGATATTCTATCTCCAACATTGACCTGACCAGCCATGAGATTTACTTCACCAAACAGGAAGTCATGGCCCATCTGGAACCGATCGTGTTCTTCTGCTATCAGACCGAGTTCCCAGAATCCAGTGATTTATTGCGGAATGAACTCAATAGTGTTCTGGCCAATTTCAATCAACGATCGCGTCTGCCCCTGACCCTGGAGGAGTCTCACCGACTCACGGAGGGTCCCAGTCGGCTGAATAGCCTGTTGGTGCGGCGAATTCGCCAGAGCCTTCTGTTTATTGCTGATACCACACCCATTACCACCCTGGATGGCGATCCCCCGACTCTGATTCCCAGCCCCAATGTCTGTGTTGAAGTTGGCTATGCCCTGCACAGTAAACGATCCGAACAAATTCTCTTGACCCACATGGAACGATCTGGCCTGCCCGGGCAATTTCCCTTCGATGTTCCGATCCAAAACCGGTTGCCCTTTAAAAATAAGACGGAACTTCATAAAACATTACCTGCTCTGGTTGAAGCCCAACTGCAACGGTTTAGCCTCATCTAGAGATACTCGAACCAGTTCACCGATCAAATTTGGCGTGAAATTCTCCATATTTAGTAAAGTGCATTATGATGGTGCGTCGTACCGTCATCAGCCACCGGTACAATGCAGTTGCTTAATGTAGTAGAGGCAAGGGTAACAGCAACATGACAGGAAGTGTAAACCAGCCGAAACCTGATGACGCTGTCGCTGGGGGACAGCCGAAACGCAGCCGATATGCTAGAACACCGGATGAGTTTGCCGTGCATCTCTTGATGGAAGGGGGGCATCGGGAAGAAGTCCGCTTTCCCACGATTCAGGAATTTCAGAAATGGTACAGCGGTGAACTGGTACCCAAGTCCAGCTCGAATGATTTCATTACTATCCCTATCAAGAATATTCAAGGGGAGTACATGGTTGCCCGTCCATCCAAGATTATGGCCATTCGGGTAGAACCTGTCTTCTCCTCCAGTATTGAACGGTAACTGAGTCACGCCT
Source organism: Leptolyngbya sp. 'hensonii' (assembly GCF_001939115.1). GTDB lineage: Bacteria > Cyanobacteriota > Cyanobacteriia. The sequence continues at coordinate 130,739 of NZ_MQTZ01000046.1, forward strand.
AAAGGACAGTCTGAATGATGGTGAACATTGCCAGTAGGGTCGTTGCTCTGCTGGTTACAGGGGGCACGATCGCAGCTTCGGCCCCGCCTCCTCCCATGCCTCTCCTCCCCATTCCCTTGGATCGGTTGTCAGCCCAGGTTGGGATCGACAGACAGATTTTTGGTGAGCGAGGGACCGAGGCTCCGAAGAGAGATCGGGCCAATTTGCTGCTAGCCATTGACCACAGTCTGCGCTATCTTCAGACCCCTAAAGCAGCAGCAGCCTATCGCCAATATGCAGTCCAGGAAATCACCCTCGATCGGGTAAAGCGGAGCCTGGAGCGCTTTCGAGAGTTGGTACAGGCCACAAAAACCCCCGCTGAGTTGCAGGTTGCCGTTCGGCGGGAGTTTATCTTCTATCGGGCCGTTGGCAAAGATCAGCGGGGCACTGTTGCGTTCACGGGCTACTTTGAACCCGTCTATACCGCCAGCCGGGTACCCACGCCAGACTATCGCTACCCGCTCTACCAAGTTCCCCCAGACTTGGCCCAATGGCCCAAACCCCATCCTACCCGCTTAGAGTTAGAAGGGGCAGATGGGTTGCAGAGTTCCAAAGGGCGGCTGAAGAATCTGGAATTGGTGTGGCTCCGCGATCGCTTCCAGGCTTTTCTGGTCCAGGTCCAGGGCTCTGCCCAACTCCAGCTACCCGATGGCAGCCGGATGACCGTCGGCTACGCTGGACGGACAGAACAGCCCTATACTGGCGTGGGACGACAACTGGTCCAGGATGGCAAGCTAAAACTGGAGGAGTTGACCTTGCCCAATGTGATCCGCTATTTCCAGACCCATCCTGCAGAGATGGATGTCTATTTACCCCGCAACCGCAGTTTTGTTTTTTTCACAGAAACGAAGGGAGCTCCAGCAACAGGTAGCCTGGGCGTACCTGTTACAGCGGAGCGATCGATCGCCACCGACAAGTCAATTATGCCCCCTGGGGCCTTGGCCCTGATCGATACCCGTTTACCTTACCGTCTACCCAATGGGAAATTGGGATTACGTCCAGTCAACCGGTTTGTGCTTGATCAGGATACCGGCGGAGCCATCGTGGGGCCTGGTCGGGTAGATATCTTTATGGGCACGGGACCGGAAGCGGGCGATCGGGCTGGCTTAATCAATGTCACTGGGCAACTGTACTATTTGTTGCTGAACGAACCCAAAAAGAGTGGAAGGTAGAGGACACATTGCCTTATCATGACTGGAGGTTCTCAAGTATTTGTACTCATTAGCAAGTCTGCTTATTGCCTATGATCTTTGTCCAGGCGGACTCTGTTGTAATGGATAGCTTTGCTTGATTAGCTCTTGCTAACCCCGCCTGCACAGTTCTCCGCTCCTATGGAAGCATCCCTCCAGATCACCTTGCAGATGGTAATGACCGTCATCGCAGGAATTGGTGCTCAGGTACTGGCCGAGTGGCTGAAAGTTCCGAGCATCGTTTTCCTGTTGCTGTTTGGTATTCTGCTGGGGTCGGATGGGCTGAATGTGCTGCACCCCAATCTGCTCGGCAGCGGGTTAGAGGTTATTGTGGCCCTATCGGTAGCAGTAATTCTGTTTGAGGGAGGACTCAACCTGGAACTGCGGGATCTGGGCCGAGTCTCAGGCAGTCTGCGGAATCTGGTCACGATTGGCACCCTGATCACACTCCTGGGAGGAGGCATGGCCGCTCACTGGTTGGGCGAGTTTCCCTGGTCGATTTCTTTTCTCTACGCCTCACTGGTGGTGGTCACTGGCCCCACTGTCATCAGCCCTTTGCTGAAACAGGTTCCCGTCGATCGGCGGGTCGCAGCCTTGCTGGAAGGGGAAGGGGTCCTGATCGATCCTGTGGGAGCCATTCTGGCTGTAGTCGTCCTTAACATTATTCTGAACGAAGATGCAGACTTACTCTCTGTCGCTGAAGGGCTGGTTTTCCGGTTAGGGATTGGGGTCGTGGTGGGCATCCTGGGCGGCTGGCTCCTAGGGGTAATCGTCAAACTGGCCCAGTTTCTATCCGATGAACTGAAAAACCTGGTGGTTCTGGCTGGTCTCTGGGGCCTGTTTGGCCTGGCCCAGAGCATTCGGAGTGAAGCCGGTTTAATGGCAACCGTGGTAGCCGGTCTAGTCATCCGGCCCTCTTCCGATTCAGAGCAACGATTGCTGCGACGATTTAAAGGGCAGCTCACCCTCCTGGCCGTTTCCGTGTTGTTTATTCTGCTGGCGGCTGACCTTTCCCTGGCCAGTATTGTGGCTTTGGGTTGGGGCAGTCTGGCTACGGTTTTAGTCTTAATGTTCGTCGTCCGCCCGATTAATGTCTGGGTTTGCACCTGGAATAGTGGCATGAACTGGCGGCAGAAACTCTTCCTGTCCTGGATCGCCCCCCGAGGCATTGTGTCAGCCTCTGTTGCTTCTTTGTTCGCAATTTTACTAACCGAACGGGGGTTCAATGGTGGGGCCTCGATCAAGGCACTCGTCTTCCTGACCATCATTCTGACAGTCTCCCTGCACGGCCTCACAGCTCGCTGGCTGGCAAACTGGCTACAGTTGAGTTCCCAGCAAGCAACCGGTGCCGTGATTATTGGCTGCAATCCGCTCAGTGTTTTGATTGGACGGTTATTTCGAGAACGGGGAGAATCGATCGTCCTGATTGACACCGACCCCGAGTCTGGAACACTGGCGGAACAGGAAAACTTGCCCGTTTATATCAGCAGTGGTCTGGACATTGATACCCTGGAGCAGGCTGGTCTGGCTTCAGCCGGAACTTTCCTGGCCATGACTAATAACGGAGAGGTCAATCTGGTTCTGGCTCAGCGGGCTGCAGAGGAGTTTGGTCCACCTCGGGTTCTGGCCGTCTTCCCCCGAGATCCCCAAGCCAGTTCAACGGGCAATAATCGGGTCAGCCAAGCCTTCATTCCCCAACTCCCGATTAAAACCTGGAATCAATACCTCACGGATCGGGCCGTCAAATTGGGAGAGACCATCTTTCGGGAAGAAGAAATGGCCACCCAGCAAACCCATCTCCAAAACCTGATGGAGTCGGGGGAGCTTCTCCCCCTGCTAGTGGAACGGGAGGGGCATTTACAGGTGGCTTCCACCACTGAGGAATGGCAGCCGGACGATCGTCTGATCTACCTGCTCCATGATCCCAAGCCTAATCTGATTAAACTGCTCTCCGGGTCTATTCAACCCCGGCTGACCCTGGAAAAATTGCCCGAGGTCGAAATGGTGACGGTTACCTCTGAGCCTGAGGCTATAGCGCAGGAAGAACAGCCGGAGCCAGAACCTGAATCCCTTTAGCAGGAGCATAGCGACTTTCCCAGGCTCGCAGCCCTCCCCGCAGGTTAATTGCAGGCAGCCCAGCCTGACGCAGCAACGACACAGCTCTGGCAGAACGCACCCCAGCCGTACAATAGACCACTATCTGGCAGGGAGTCTGGGAGCACTGACGCTGTTGCTGATCGAAGAATTCTTTAATCTGGCCAATCCCATTCCCTTTCTGAAGAGCAGGAAACCCAACTTGGTTGGCATTGGGCAGGTGAGCGACCCGGTACTCATCCAAATAACGGACATCAATCAACAAAACCGCTTCAGGCTGTTGCGCCATTAATTGCATCAGAGCCCCAGCAGTAAGATCAGGAATCTCCTGTATGGCTAGCTTTCGGCCCGATGTCAAAGCTTGTCCTGGCCTCTGTAAGGTGGCCAAACCAGTGTCATCGCAATGGGAACGTTGTAGAAGTTCAGACCAGGGAAATCCAAGGAGGAACATAACGTCAATACCAGACAAGGGATATAGCGTTATACAGGGTCTGTCGCGCCCTTTACGGTTATCCCTCCCTGGACTATCGGACTGTTACATAAAGTGTAACGCCCAGGAATTCGGGTTCAGAAGGCAGGCATACTATGGCTCATAGCCCCGATCGCTCTTCCCCCATCATGCTGAAAGACGCCAGAGATTATCAAATTCTGTCTCTCTCTCTATTCCTATTTTTGGGAATCGCAACCAGAGACTGGACCCTGCGGCCCGATCTAATCGGAGTCATTCTGGCAACTTGTCTGCTAACTCAGTGGCTGACCGTCCAGATCTCGACTTTTGGACTCCGCTGGTGGACCCAGTACTTCTGGGGAACCAGGGGTGGGTCAGAGTCTTCTGGAGGAGTCGAGGGCAACTCGCAAGAGACCCCGCAAGGGTTACCTCATGCCAGCATGCCCTCCCTGCGGAGTGCCCTGATCACGGGCCTGGGACTCTGCCTGTTGCTACGGGCTGATCATTGGACTACGGTGGCGATCGCGGCTGCTCTGGCCATTCTGAGCAAGTTTCTATTCCGGATCCAGGGTAAGCACTTTTTTAATCCAGCCAACTTTGGCATGATCACGGTCCTGCTCCTGACCTCTGATGCCTGGGTGTCTCCCGGCCAGTGGGGCGAGGAATGGTGGTACGGATTGCTATTTGCCGGACTGGGGGGGATGGTTCTGCAACGGGTCGGACGCTGGGACACGACAGCGGCCTTCCTGGGGGCTTACGCGATCCTGGAAGCTGGTCGCAATTTCTGGTTGGGATGGACCTGGGATGTTTACCTTCACAAGCTGATGAGTGGCTCCCTGCTCCTGTTTGCCCTGTTTATGGTGACAGATCCCCGATCGATTCCCAATGCCAGAACTGCCCGCATTATTTGGGCCTTATGCATCGCTGGGCTTACCTTTGTGTTACGTAATCAGTTTTATGTTTCTACCGCAATTCTGTGGGCTTTGTTTGCCCTTTCTCCGCTGACCCTGCTGCTGGATCGTCTCTGGGCAGCTCCCCAATTTTCCTGGGGAACATCACCTAAAAAGCATCCCATCGATACAGAGTTATCAACTGTTTAGAGGAGTTGTCATGAAACCAGTCCGTCTCTTGCTGACCTGTTTGCTCGCTATAGTTGCTGTTCTCTGGTTTGCTCCATCAGCCTGGGCATTCTGTGGCTTCTATGTCTCTAAAGCAGATACCAAGCTATACAACCAGGCTTCACAGGTGATCATTGCTCGGGATGGCAAGCGTACGCTGCTGACCATGGCCAACGATTACCAGGGAGAGGTGAAAGACTTTGCGATCGTCGTGCCTGTCCCTGTCCTCCTGCAGAAAGAGCAAATCCACATTGGCGATCCAAAGATTATTGAGCGCCTCGATGCCTTCAGTGCCCCCCGCCTGGTGGAATACTTTGACCCCAACCCCTGTACTCCACCGATGCTCTATAATGGCGCTCCAGTTCCCTCATCTCTGCCTGCAGAATCTGCCAAGGATCGGCAACAGCGGAATGAGAATACTCTGGGCGTCACGATTGAAGCTCGCTACACCGTAGGGGAGTACGATATTTTGATCCTGGGGGCTAAAGAGTCAGATGGGCTGGAAACCTGGTTAAGGCAGAATGGCTACCGCATCCCGGATGGGGCCAGTCGGTTATTGCAGCCTTATATCCGGCAAAAGATGAAGTTTTTCGTGGCTAAGGTCAATCTGGGTGAATTTGAGAAAACAGGCTTCCAATCCCTGCGCCCTCTACAAATGGCCTATGAATCTCCTAAATTCATGCTGCCGATCCGACTGGGGATGGTCAATGCTCAGGCAGAACAGGATCTGATCGCCTACGTTCTTTCCCCAAAAGGCCAAACCGAAGTCACCAACTATCGCACCGTAAAAATTCCTTCAGACTCAGAAATCCCCCTGTATGTCAAGGATGAATTTGGGGACTTCTACAAGTCGATGTTTAAGACCGCTTACAATCGGGAGGCAAAGAAAGTAGCCTTCATGGAATACACCTGGGATATGGCCAGTTGCGACCCTTGTTCTGCAGAACCGTTGACCCAGGAAGAATTACGGAAAGCAGGGGTTTTCTGGCTCAACCCCAACACCTACAACCCTGTTTTCATCACCCGGTTGCATGTTCGCTATACCCGAGATAAATTTCCAGAGGATTTAATGTTCCAGGAAACCTCGAATCGAGAGTTTTTCCAGGGACGCTACGTTTTGCGCCACCCATTCACCGGGGAGATGAACTGCCCAGCCGGTCGAGAGTATCAACGAGCGCTGGTAAAACGATCGGAAGAGCAGGTTCAAACCCTGGCCCGGTTGACAGGCTGGAATGTGTCTGAAATCCGTAAAAAGGCAAAACTGGAACCGGAAAAGTCGGTTCCCTGGTGGCGAAATGTGTGGCCGCAATAAATCTTTATAGTTGCCTCTATCGACAGTAGAAGCCATCCGGTTCCAGAGAGGTGCTTCTATTGTCGGTATTGCTACGCACTCGTAATTTTACAGTTTTCAGAATCCCTGATTTTCCCGCTTGCTCTTTTCAGGTTCGTTAGGACACTCTGTGAATAATGGTTCAGCCAGTTCTGATCTGAGTAGTGACCTATGAACCCACAACCTGATGCTGTCAGCAACTACCGAGGAATAGCCAGCGACTCCCCCTTATCGGAAGATAATCCCCCTGCAGCCCAGTGGCGGGAACTGGAGCCCTCCACGCCTGCTTCCCCTGATCTAGAGGCTGACAGTCCAAGTGAGCTGACTGGTTACGCTTCAACCGTCGAAATTGATGTCAGTGCTGAGGACCTGAGTGCCCTTGATCCCCAGGCTCGTTCATCAGTGCAGCTCAACTATATCCAGGGGGTTGTTCAGGGGCAGCATGCCTACCTAATCACCAACCTGCTTGATGGAGAATCCCAAACCCTGCTGCAGCCTCAGATGGTTTGGACCATGGGACGAAATCGTCAAGTTGCCTTACCCTTGCCCGATAAAGGGCTCTCCCGGCGACATGCTGCCATTCAGTATGTGCGACGGCAGGGATTTTACCTGATTGATCTGGATAGCATGAATGGATGTTACATCAATAGCATTCGAATTAAGCGGGCCCATCCCCTGAGCGATGGCGATCAGATTCAACTGGGCCATACGACTTTCACCTTTTTTATTAGCCGTCGCTACAAAAATCTGGACCCGATCCCAACCGACGAGCTTACCCAACTGCAAGGATTTGGATAAGCCCATGCGCCCATTCTGACAACGCATCTTGAGGATGCGGCTTTTGAATTAAATCAGGTTTTCTTCTCCCCTTAATCAGAACGAAGAAAGTTAGACTTGAAAGTAAATTCGATAATAAATCACTTTCACCCATTCTGAATTTAGGCAGGTATTCCATGCTACATCCATAGGCATGTTGGCCTTCCTGTGACCAGTTTGGATAAGGGATTCTGATTCACATCAGACCTTCGATCCTAAAAGTTAGTTAAATCTCTGAGTGGTCAGCTCTCCCTAAGGAGATGATCTAGAGAGCGATCCTTTCACCCTTACACATGAGAGCGACAGGTCGAATATGAAAATAGATGAGCAGAAACTGGATACTAATCCCCAAATTAAATCCTCAGTGGTTACAGAAGCGCTGACCCGTACAGATTTTAATTTTGAACTCTGGGCCAAGCAGGTTAAGCCACAGATGATTGCTGCTCTGCAGCGGAGATCGACACACTAAGATCCACAGCCAGCAAGCCAGGTTAGTCATGGGTCCATCAAATCCCCTCCTTTTGGATGTCAGGGGATTTTTTGTTGCCCCAGCTATCCCAAAGGTTCTCCTGAGCCTTATTTCTCGGTTTTCCTCAGGATCGCTGTATGCGCGTTGTCATTCAACGAGTCAAATCCTCATCGGTTGAGGTGAATGGGCAGATCATTGGCAGGATCGGAACCGGCCTTAATCTCTTAGTCGGCATTGCCCGCACAGACACAGAGACAGAACTGGACTGGATGGCTCGGAAATGTCTGGAGTTGCGCCTATTTCCCAACGGAGAAATCGGACGCTTCGACCAATCCGTGCTGGAAAAGGGGGGTGAGTTACTGGTAGTCAGTCAATTCACCCTATATGGAGATTGCCGCAAAGGTCGTCGCCCTTCTTTTGATCAGGCCGCTGCACCAGACAAGGCAGAACACCTGTATGAGTTGTTTGTGGCCAAGCTGCGCCAGAGTGGACTGAGGGTTGAAACAGGTCAGTTTGGAGCCATGATGCAAGTCACGATCGACAATGATGGGCCAGTCACCCTCCTTCTGGAGCGGGAGGCCTCTGACCCAGAGAACAGGAAATCCTGATCCCACCCTTCAAATTCAGGCCCCAAAGTTCTGAGATTATATTAAGCGGAGAATTTCATTCTCTGAGAATCTTAGACCAATATCAGGATACCGATCGCCACGATGAACAAACGAACTTTTCTGGCCGGACTGCTGACTTCCATCGTCTTTTCCTTAGGTGCCTGTAGCTCGGAACCGAGTGCCACCAATCCTTCACCTACCAGTGGTAAGGGCACTCCCCTGGCTGTGGGTGCAATTCCCGATCAGGATCCAGAGAAATTGCAACGGCTCTATAGCAAGCTTGCAAAATACCTGGAAGCGGAACTAGGAGTGCCGGTGACCTATAAACCTGTGACCGACTACACGGCTGCTGTGACAGCCTTCAAGGTTGGAGATCTGGATCTAGTGTGGTTTGGGGGCTTGACCGGGGTGCAAGCCCGGTTACAGGTGCCTGGGGCTGAGGCGATCGCCCAACGGGATATCGATGCCCAGTTTCACAGCGTCTTCATTGCCCACAAAAAAACCGGCATTGCCCCGATTCAGGATATTAAGGATCTGACGGTTTTAAAAGGGCGCACCATTACGTTTGGGAGCGAATCTTCGACCTCAGGCCGCCTGATGCCCCAGTTTTTTCTGCAACAGGCAGGGTTAAAGCTGTCAGATTTCAAGGGCCAGGTGGGGTTCTCCAAGTCCCACGACGCGACCCTGAAACTGGTGGAGGCGGGTACCTATGAAATCGGCGCGATGAATGAGCAGGTCTGGCTCAGTCGCTTAAAAGAAGGGACGATCGACCAGAGCAAAGTCCAGATTATTTGGCGCACCCCCGCCTATTATGATTACCACTGGGTGATTAATCCAGCGGTAAAAGAACGGTACGGGGCAGATTTCCCCCAGAAAGTTCAGACGGCCCTGCAAAAGCTGAATCCTGACGTGCCAGAACAAAAAGAGTTGCTGGAGCTGTTTGGGGCCAAAAAGTTTATTCCCACCGAAAACACCAACTATGCCCAAATTGAAAAAATTGGTCGGGAAATCGGCAAAATCAAATAATCCCCATGGTGGCACCCATTCTGGAATTGAAACAGGTTAGTCAACAATTTGGTTCCTTTCAGGCCCTGTCGGGGATTAATCTCCAGATTAATCCGGGCGATCGGGTGGCTCTGATTGGTCCCAGCGGTGCGGGCAAAAGTACCCTGATTCGGCTCCTGAACGGCACCCTGCTCCCCAGTCAGGGGGAAGTCTGGGCATTGGGACGCAACTTGAGCTCCCTCCCTCCCCGTCGCTTACGGCAGGTGCAGCAGCAGATGGGAACGATCTACCAGCAGTTTCATCTGGTGGATAATCTGGCAGTCGTTCACAATGTCAATGCGGGCCATTTAGGCCGATGGTCTTTCTGCAAGGCGCTGGCATCCCTGATCTGGCCGCTAGAGACAGAAGCAGCGGCAGCAGCCCTGGCGCGGGTCGGCATTCCTGAAAAGCTGTTTGTTCGCACCGATCGACTGTCCGGTGGGCAGCAACAGCGGGTTGCCCTGGCGCGGGTGCTAATCCAGAATCCAGCGGTGATCCTGGCGGATGAACCAATCTCTAACCTGGATCCTGAGCTGAGTCGGGAGGTGATGGACTTGCTCCGAGAGTTGAGCCAGGAGGCAGGCCGTACCCTGGTTGCCAGTTTGCATGCGGTGGAGTTTGCCTGTAGTCATTTCCAGCGGCTCATTGGTCTGCGTCAGGGTCGGGTCTGTTTTGATGTCCCCTCCGATCGGGTGTCGCCGGATATGATTGCTGATTTGTATCGGATGGAGGCGTGATAAATCCTGTCATAGCATTGGGTTGAAAGACGCGATAAATCGCGTCTGTACTTTGGGTTGGGTATGGCGTATTGGATGCGGTCTCCTCTGATGGTCTGGGGTCTGGGTACCCTGGGGGTGGTTATTCTTTGCCTGGGCTATGCCGGTGTTTTCCAGGGCGAAATTATCAATCCTGGGGGTTGGGGGCAAGTCTGGCAATTCATCGCTGCTAGCGCTCAACCTGATCTCAGTCCTGAACTGCTGCGAGTAACCGGGAAGGCAACCCTGGTTACCCTGTCCTATGCAGTCTGTGGCACCTTCCTGAATCTCCTCTTGGCGATCGGTGGGGGCCTCCTCTCTTCTGAGGTCTGGTGGCTGTCTGTGTTTCCCGATCGCAGCAGGGGTCGTCCCCCTGCCCTCTGGCTGGGCGTACGGGCCTTGCTGGCAATTCCCCGCGCCATCCATGAACTGGTGTGGGGATTGTTCTTTGTCAATATCTGGGGATTGGACCCTCTGGGAGCCATTCTGGCGATCGGGATTCCGTTTGGGGCGATTACGGCGAAGGTGTTTGCAGATATTCTTGATGAAACACCCCGCCAGGCCCTGACGGTTTTGCTCAACAGTGGGGTAGCTGCACCATCGGCTTTTGCCTACAGCCTGATTCCCCAGGCGTTCTTAAACCTGCTGTCCTACACCTTTTATCGGTTCGAATGTTCGATCCGGTCTGCTGCGGTGCTGGGGATTATCGGCGCAGGGGGCCTGGGTTACGAAATCCTGCTCAGTCTACAATCTCTTCAGTATCGCCAACTCTGGACACTGATTGATGCCCTAATTATTCTGAATGGGCTGGTTGACTTTGGCAGTGCCTGGTTGCGTCAACAGTTGGGCTGTCCCAACCGGATGGACTTGACCGTTCATGCCCCCAACCGAACAGTGGGGGAAACCCGATCGCCCTATCTGCTGCTCCCGGTGCTCCTACTGGTCCCTATTTGCTTCTGGTATCTCCATCCTAACGTCGCCCATCTCTGGGCTCCCCGAACTGGGAAATTGCTGACCCAGATCGTGCAGGCATCTCTGCCCCCTGATTTCAGTCTGGTGCCCCAACTCCTCCCCCTGTCCCTGCAAACTCTGGCAATGTCTGTACCTGCGATCGCCGTGGCTGCCTTGGGGGGACTGATCCTGGCGTTTCCGGCAGCGCACAACCTATTTCTGCCGGGGGGGATCCTCCATCGCAGCCGATCGGGGATCGGGGGGCGATCGGGAGCCTGGGGATTGCTTTTGCTGGCCCGAATGATCCTCTTGCTCTGCCGAGCCATTCCGGCTCCCATCTGGGCTCTGGTCATTCTGTTTGTATTCTTCCCTGGAATTTTACCGGGAGCCCTGGCCCTGGGCCTGCATAATTTGGGCATTCTGGGACGATTGTTAGCTGAGGTGATTGAAAATCTGGATCAACGTCCCCTGGAAGCGCTACAGGCTCAGGGATCACCCCCTTCCCTGCTTTTTCTTTACGGAGTCCTACCCCTGACCCTACCCCGCTTCTTAGCCTATGCCCTGTACCGCTGGGAGGTCTGCATGCGTGAAACCGTGATTGTGGGAGTCGTAGGAGCAGGGGGATTGGGCCAGCTCCTGACGGAGCAATTGAGCAGCTTCGACTATCGCGGTGTCGTGACCACCCTGGGCTGTCTGGTCCTCCTAACTTTTAGTGTGGATTGGTTTAGTGGGATGATGCGCCGATCGCTACGTTGAGGAGACGCGAATTTCCTTTTTAGCCTGCCTGAGGCTCTCCTGACGACTCTCAAACAGGTTGATCATGGCATCTGTAATCGCCTCAATAATGATCGGATCACATTTGGCCAGAAACTCCTCGGCACTGCGTTTTTTGGTCGTCAAAATACTTTCAGTGCTACATTTCTCCTTCACCTGGGTATCCTCAGCCATTTTGCTCTGTTTGAAAAATTCCTTAGCCGCTGGCAGCAGGGTTTTCACCTGATCAAAACCAATCAGCTTGACGATAAAGGTCGCTACGGGGGATTTCTTGGTATCGTAGGACGAGTCTTGACTGCGCCCCTTATCCAGCAACATAAACACTTCCCTTTCAATAGCCCCCTCAGGCAGGTAAGAATTATCCAGCAGTGGCAAATAGGATTTGAGCTGCTGGGCAACTGGCTTGGGAGAATTCCCCGCCTCAGGTTCTATGCCTTCAAAGTCTTGCTCATCAGCAGGCAACTCGCCCATCACGATCGACAGCGGGATTTCATCCCCAATCCAGAGGGAAAGAGCTTCCAGAACCGCGATCGACAGCAGTTTGCTCCCCAGGTAGAGCTTGGCCACATCCAGATTCTTACCCGTCTTGCGAATCAGATCGTGATACTGTTCATCACTGGGTTCACCCCTGAATTGCTGGAAGACTAACTCAGGTTTGAGAAAATTCATGAACCCTTCCATTTTCTGGATTGAGGTCCGATAGCCTTTGACCGTGTAAGCATTGATTTTGAGCAGTTCATGGTTGGTTTCAGGAATGAGATTCCAGGTGTTACCCAAAAACGCATCTGACTCTTCAAAGGCAAAGTTTTCCACATCCCGATTGGCTAACCGAATCGCTCGCCGGACATATTCCATCATGTCTGACTCCGTCCATCCCAACTGATACCGGGTGTTGGTCTCTTGGACTCGCAGGTAGAGAGCCTCTGCCGCTGTCAAGCCAGAAGGCAACTGGCTGCGGAAAGGAATGGTAGCTTCAACACAAATCACAATTTGAGCAATCTGACTTTCCGTCAGGAAAGGTTTCAAGCATTGGGCCGCAATCACAGCGCTGAGAAATTCATTCTGGCCGATCGGGGGTTTATCCTTAGAACTCAGCTTCTGCCCAGGCACAAACCCGAAAATATCGGAAACCAGATCGAAGATGCGATCCTCTGGAAGCTCCTTTCGCTCTCGAATGGTTAACTCCTCATCGGAGATTTGCTTAATGAAATCAGCCAGATAGTAGCTCAGGTTAATGTTGATACCTTGATCCACCTGAACATAGACCAAATCATGGAAGAGGGCGGCCAAAACCTCGATCGCATCCCCATTGCTCCCTCCCACTTCAAAGATGTGTTCTGGAGTATGGAAACTACGCCACTGGCCGGTCATCGCCAGAATAATCATGTCCGCAATCTTGACAATCTCATCCTGGTTCACCGAAGCCTGAAGCTGTTGGGTGGCGGAGATCAGGCTCTTCAGGCATTGCTCTCTTTTTCTCTGGTTTTCCCGTTGCTTTTCTTCCTGACCCAGCTCCATTACGAACTCTCCGCTTTTGTAAAAATTACCCGGTACACCCTTTACAGCCCTATAGCCTCTTTTCCAGATCACTGAGTGGCAATTGTGACTTAAGCGAGAACATTATCATCTCGTTCCGGCCATCTCGAATCAACGAGAACACCCTTTATTGTGATACTTTCCCCCGCAGCCTGAAAGCACTCCATCAGGCTATAAGAATACATAATTAGCTCAGATTAGCCCAATTCTCCAATTATTTAAGATAGGTAATATCATTTCCGAGGGAGATTGCCATGATTTTTTCAGCTCTGTAGCCAACCAGATCTTTACCCTATGAGATGGGAAAGCCTACGGAAATCAACGCCTCTTGGCAGAAGAACCTGTCTCTGAATCAGGTAATTGGTTTGGACAAGTCGGCTGGTTGAAGGAGGAACCCCGCACCCTATGCACAGCATTGGTGTCGGGAGGATGTCAGACCAGCAGATTAAATGTAAAGATACAGAAATGTAGAGGTTAAGGGTGCGAGTATCGCATTCCCATAGCAGATTCCAGCAGGAGGTAACTCGACAGGAATGGATTGTAGCCACATTCAGTTTCGCATTCACAGCCCATCAACCGTAGAAGATTGTATGGCCCAGATTGATCTCGGACAGCTCCAGGACCTGTTTCGGACTGCCGCTTTTTGGGCCTGTGATCGTCGCCTGGAAGATTTAACCCTTGCCATTGCCAACAGTAATCCCGTAGTCACTGTCTGGGATCGCAAGACCCTAATTGGTTTTGCTCGCGCCACATCAGATGGGGTGTATCGCGCCACAATTTGGGATGTGGTCATCCATCCCGATTACCAGGGAGCCGGATTGGGACGAAAACTGGTCCAGACGGTTTTGAGCCATCCCCATGTCTGCCGGGTAGAACGGGTTTATCTGATGACCACCCATCAGCAGAACTTTTATGAACGGATCGGCTTTCAAACCAATGCCACCACGACCATGGTCTTGCTGAATCAACCGACTGAATCTCTGGAGACGATCGTTTCAGCCTCCTGCTATTCTGGTTCCAGAACCACCAATGGCACAGAACACTGAATTTGGGTCAGACCTGGTTCAGCATTGGTAAGTGCCTCCCGGATCGGAGTGGCCAGAATCTCCAGACGACCCTGCATCAACTCCATCAGGAGCTGGCTCATCTGCAACTGCATTCCAGAAGAGAGATTGCCCACAATTCCTCGCTCTGATGGCCCATGTTGGAGCAGATCGATCGGTTCCTGCCAGCTTTCGCTGGGTCGCTGGTCTTCTACGAGAATGTGAACCTGCTTCGAAGTTGGATCAACAATCGTTGAAACTGTAATCTTACCTTCCTGCATCAGGGAAATGGGCGTATCAACCAGGGTCAATAGCACCTGGGTCAATCGCCGCAAATCAGCCAGGACATACACTTCTGTCTCTGGCATCACAACCTGCAGCCGCAGATTACGATTTTGAGCCTGCAGGCAAGTCAGTTGCTGGATCTCCTGCAATACCTGAAGCAATGAAACAGGCTCGATTTCCATCTGCTGGGTACCATGCTCCAGCTTGGCAACTTCCAAAATGCGATCGATCAGGTTCATCATTTTGAGGGCTGCTCCATGGGCCTGAGCAATGAATTCCCGCTCCTCAGCCGGATCATCACATAGGTCGGAGAGAATTAACTGATGGGAACCAATCAAGCTATTCAGGGGCGATCTCAATTCATGGGACGTGCGGGCTAGAAACCCAGCCTTAAACTGGCTCATCATGGCAGCCATCTGATAGGCCAGTTCAGTTTGCTTTAACTGCTCTTGCAATCGTAGGACTGCCGCATCTGCTGTTGGGGCCGGAAGCACAAGAGCCTGCCTGTTCGATCGCCGCAGTTGGCTCATGACAACTCCCAGACCCAAGCCAATCAGTAGAGAGGGGAGATTGATCCAATCCATAGGTTGAACCCATTATGATGGCAAAGCGCTAAGTCCAGACTGGGCTTAGCCCCAAAACATAGTCTAAGAGGTCATGGTGTAAAACCAGGGAAGAAATTCTATCTGGCAAGGATAAGCAGAGGCCAAACCGTATCGCTTCCTGGGGGATTCCCCATCACCCCGTCACCCCACTGAGCGGTTCTTTCCAACTCGCTTCCAGCAGATCCATTTGCTCCAGCTTTAGCCAAAGGGCTTGCAGGAGAGGCTCCAGGCCCATCTGAGCCACTGCCGAGATCTGAAACACCGGTCCCCCACTCAGATCAGTCAGTTGAGTCCCGATCTCATCCAGAAAGCCCGCATCCCGATCGAGGGCGTCAATTTTGTTCAGGACAAGAATTTGAGGCCGATCGGCCAATCCTCGACCATAGGCCAGCAACTCTTGCCGAATCGTCTGATAAGCGCCGATCGGGTCTTCCCCTGTAGCATCTACCAGGTGCAACAGCAGACGGGTGCGTTCAATATGACGCAGAAAATCATGCCCCAGGCCAGCCCCGGCATGAGCCCCTTCGATCAAACCTGGAATATCGGCAAAAACCGTACCATCTCCCGTTGGCTTCCGAACCACCCCCAGATTAGGCACCAGGGTCGTAAAGGGATAGTCGGCAATCTTGGGGCGCGCTGCCGACAGCACTGAAATCAGCGTAGACTTCCCGGCATTGGGGAGGCCAATAATTCCCACTTCTGCCAGCAGTTTCAACTCCAACCGCAGCAGATGCTCTTCTCCAGGGAGACCGGGCAGTGCATGTTCGGGAGCCCGGTTGCGATTGCTGAGAAAGTGCTTGTTACCCAAGCCACCTTTGCCCCCTTCAGCCACACACAATACCTGACCGGGGGTCACCAGATCCCCCAGAATCGTTTCCGCCTCGGCATCATAAACAACCGTGCCGCAAGGGACTTCAATGATCAAATCCTCCCCAGACGCGCCAGTGCAATTATTAGGCCCCCCCCGTTCTCCATCCTTGGCTTTGAAGAGATGGTTGTATCGAAAATCCAACAGCGTTTGCAGATTTGCAGTTGCCACCAGGATGACAGAACCTCCCCTGCCCCCATTTCCCCCCGAAGGTCCCCCAGCAGGAACATACTTCTCACGGCGAAAGGCAACCATACCATCCCCGCCCTTCCCTGCTCTGACCTGAATATCTGCCTGATCAATAAACTGCATTAGGATAAAAATTCATGTGCTACTCCATTTTGATCATAGAAAATCTGAAGGAGTCGTGCCCAGGAAAATAGAGTCCTGCAAGGTAGT
Source organism: Leptolyngbya sp. 'hensonii' (assembly GCF_001939115.1). Classification (GTDB taxonomy): domain Bacteria; phylum Cyanobacteriota; class Cyanobacteriia. The sequence continues at coordinate 147,111 of NZ_MQTZ01000046.1, forward strand.
GATCTGCCGGAACTCATCGTCATTAAAACCAATCCTCTCTCTGCCTCAGCCCGGTAAGCACTGCTCAACAAAATTCATCACCGGCAAGCTATGAAGATTTGCAGCGATCCGGGCAATTTCGCAGGCCTGTTCATAGTAAAGGCAGGTGCAGATCACCCGAAATTGCTCCTGATCCGGGCAACCCGCATGGAGTTCGATCGCACAATCGGTTTGATAGACCGTAAAAAACCGTGAGCCAGTTCCTGTAGTTTGCATTGACACTGTAGCGTAGTCCTGAGCACTAATTACAGACATTGAACGCTCCCTCCTTCTCGACCTTCTTGTTAAGACGCAACTCGCTGCATTCTGGTTCACAGCTTGAGATTGCAGTCCTCACCTTTTTCCTGCTGTCCCACTCTCTGAAACCACAAGGAAGCGCCCCAAATTTATAGATTTTTTCATAAATACTTCATAAATTTCAACAATATGAAATCCCTCTGGCAGGCAACTATCCGGAGAAGGATGCTGGAACTTGGGGGAAGTTTGTGGCGAGTAACCTGGGCAGACTGGCATCCCGAAAACTCTATCGTTTCAGGGCCAGCGTCAATCCATCCGCGATCGGCAGCAGACTCAAATCAACGCGCTCATCCCGGTACAACTTTTGATTAAAGGCTCGAATGATTGGGGTCCGTTTATCCCCATCGGCAGGATCGGCAACGCGACCAGACCAAAGCACATTATCTACCGCAATCACCCCACCAGGGCGGATAAGCTGCAGGGCTCGCTCATAGTAGTTTTCATAGTTCTGCTTGTCCGCATCAATGAAAGCAAAATCAAAGCTGCCGGCTTGCCCAGTAGCCAGCAATTGATCCAGGGTAGTCAGAGCCGGTGCAATGCGCAAATCAATTTTGTCAGCCACACCAGCAGCCTGCCAGTAGCGACGGGCGATCGCAGTACAGTCTGGATCAACATCACAGGCAATGAGTTGGCCATCAGCAGGCAAAGCCAGAGCGATCGAGAGAGAACTGTAGCCCGTGAAGACGCCCACTTCCAGAGCCTTCTTCCCCCCGATCAGCCGCACCAGCAAACCCAGAAACTGACCCTGATCCGGGGTGATCTGCATGATGGCTCCTGGCAGACGGGCTGTTTCTTGCCGCAGTTGGGCCAGAATTTCCGATTCCCGCAGGGACACAGACAACAGATAGTCGTAAAGGTCTTGACCCAAACCCAGCGTTTTATTGGACATGGTAGATGGTGAATGAGGTTGGCAGAGGGAAATAATCCGGCAGATTGGCTTTACCCGTACTAGAGGGTCCTAGCTCCTGTATGCTGGATCCTGTACTTCATATCCCGCATTGCTATGGTAAGAGCCATTCTAGCGGTAATCCTGGCTGGATTTATGACTGCCTGTTCCACGATCGGCGGACCTAGCAGGCAACTTGTGAAGCAGGCACTCGTCCTCCATCTAACCCAAATCCAACAGGAAATCAGCCAGCAGCTTCGGATGCCTCCTGCCTCTTTTGAAATCAACCAGGTCCGAGTTAATCGCCAACAATCTCTGCAGATTGAAGACCTGCCTGCCTTTCATATTCAGGGAACCTACAATCTGAGCATGGATCGTCATGAGGGATCTCTATCCCAGCAACAAAATCCCTTTGAACTCTACCTGCAACGTCAGCGTGATGGGAAAACCTGGCGCTGGGCGCGTCCCACCAGAACTGCAGCAGGCGAATCCATCTGGGCCATCCAGCCTCTTAATCCATCCCTAAATTAGGTATCAACAAACTCATTCCGTGAGTCTGAATCCTCTACAGTGTATAGATAAACCTAAATAAACCCGTTGATAAGCAGAGGTTAACTCGATATGCATTTGAGTGAATTGACCCATCCGAACCAACTGCATGGTCTGTCGATTCATCAGCTTCAGCAAATCGCCCATCAAATTCGTGAGAAGCATTTGCAGACTGTGGCAGCCAGTGGTGGGCATTTGGGTCCCGGATTGGGGGTAGTGGAACTGACTCTGGCCCTCTACCAGACGCTTGACCTCGATCGGGACAAGGTCATTTGGGATGTAGGTCACCAGGCTTATCCTCACAAGCTCATTACCGGGCGTTACCACAACTTCCATACCCTGCGACAGCGGAACGGAGTAGCTGGTTATCTGAAGCGCTGTGAAAGTCCGTTCGATCACTTTGGTGCCGGACATGCTTCCACCAGCATCTCTGCCGGTTTAGGCATGGCCCTGGCCCGGGATGCCCAGGGCGAGAATTTTAAAGTCGTGGCTGTGATTGGAGATGGCGCACTCACCGGTGGCATGGCTCTGGAAGCCATCAACCATGCAGGGCACCTGCCCAAAACAAAACTTCTGGTTGTCTTGAATGACAACGAAATGTCCATTTCACCCAACGTGGGAGCCCTGTCGCGCTACTTGAACAAAATGCGCTTGAGTCCTCCCGTCCAGTTCATCTCAGACAACATCAAAGAACAGGTTAAAAATATTCCCTTTGTGGGGGAATCCCTCTCACCGGAACTGGGTCGTCTACGGGAAGGGATGAAGCGATTGGCGGTTTCCAAAGTTGGTGCCGTATTTGAGGAACTGGGCTTTACCTACATTGGCCCAGTCGATGGTCACAATCTGGAAGAACTCATTGCCACATTCCAGCAGGCTCATCAGCACCCAGGTCCAGTCCTGGTACATGTTTCCACCGTTAAAGGCAAGGGATATGCGATCGCTGAAGAAGATCAGGTTGGCTATCACGCCCAATCTCCCTTCAATCTGGCTACTGGGAAGGCAAATCCTTCCAGCAAACCCAAGCCGCCCAGCTACTCCAAGGTCTTTGGCGATACGCTGACAAAAATCGCTGAAAACAATCCCAGAGTCATCGGGATTACTGCTGCTATGGCCACAGGCACAGGGCTGGATATTCTGCAGGCAAAACTCCCCAAACAGTACATTGATGTCGGTATTGCCGAGCAGCACGCCGTGACCATGGCTGCCGGAATGGCCTGTGAAGGCATCCGTCCCGTAGTGACCATTTACTCCACCTTTCTCCAGCGGGCCTATGACCAGATCATTCACGATGTCTGCATTCAAAACCTGCCCGTCTTCTTTTGCATGGACCGGGCTGGCATTGTGGGGGCAGATGGCCCCACCCACCAGGGGATGTATGACATTGCCTACCTGCGGTGCATTCCCAACATGGTTTTGATGGCTCCGAAGGACGAGGCTGAATTGCAACGTATGTTAATCACAGGCATCAAGCACACGGATGGCCCGATCGCAATGCGTTACCCCAGGGGGAATGGCCACGGAGTGCCGCTGATGGCAGAAGGCTGGGAACCCCTACCGATCGGAAAAGGAGAAGTGTTACGCCAGGGAGATAACATCCTGCTAATTGGCTTTGGCTCTATGGTTTACCCATCCATGCAGGTCGCTGAGATCTTGAGCGAACACGGGATTGAAGCCACCGTGATTAACGCTCGCTTTGCCAAGCCGCTAGACATGGAATTGATCGCGCCGCTGGCCCAGCAGATCGGTCGGGTTGTCACCCTGGAAGAAGGGTGTCTGCCTGGAGGATTCGGGTCTGCCGTTGCCGAAGCCCTGCTCGATCGGGACATTCTCGTCCCAATCACTCGGATTGGCATCCCCGATCAACTGGTCGATCATGCCACGCCCGACGAGTCCAAAGCAGAATTAGGGTTAACCAGTCCCCAGATTGCAGAACGGTTGTTGAAACTGTTTTCCAATCAGGCCCCAACTACCACCAGTTCCATGGCGATCGGATAGGTTCGCCCTTTTGGAATAGATTTCATCTCGCTGGGGCAGATTTAGCAGTCAAGAGCAATCAAGCTTTAGTTGCCAAATTTGCCCCTTTAAAGTGCCGGGACAAATTCTGTCGATGGTCTAGCCTTTCCTGAGCGAGTATGCTGACTTTATTATTTTGGAATTTAAACCATCGTCCCATTGCTGAGCACATTATCAATCTTGCGGTTCTGCATGAAGTCGATATTCTGATTTTGGCTGAACGAGCCGAACAGAGTATCCCAGCAGGCGAGCTGCTGGAGCAACTTAATCTGCACTCGTCAACGCTATATCACTTTCCCTTTAGTAATTGCCAGAAGATCACTCTTTTCTGTCGCTTCCCGCGTGAGTTTATTCAAGCTATTTATGAGAGGGACCGATTGACGATTCGAAGAATTATGTTACCTGCACAATTAGAACTGCTGCTAGTTGCCACGCACTTACCCAGCCGCCTCCACACGGATCAAGATAGCCAAAGAGGAGGGTTCTATGAGCTATCCAGGGAAATTCGTGAGGCTGAGGAAAGAGTGAATCATAGCAATACGATTTTGATAGGAGATTTAAACGCCAATCCTTTTGATTCGGGGACCGTATCAGCGACAGGACTCCATGCGACCATGACCAAGACTGTAGCTCAACGAGGGACTCGGACCGTTGAACAACGGCAATACCCTTTCTTCTACAATCCCATGTGGAGTCAGATGGGAGATGAGAGCCCAGGACCATCGGGAACGTACTACTACGATAAATCAGGTGATGTTTGTTATTTTTGGAATATGTTCGATCAGGTGATGCTTCGACCAACGTTGCTGGATCGATTTCCTCAGGAAGGAGTTAAGGTTCTGACTGGATGCGGAAGCGTTAATTTCTTAGATTCTAAGGGTAGACCAAATACGAAGATTGCTTCTGATCACCTTCCTGTTTTACTGAAGCTCCATGTGTAACTTCTCTCAGCTTATGCACAGTTTATGAGTCAACCCATTCCTGATCTCTGGCCTGATTTTGGTGAAACGAACCTGATTACCCCTTTAACCATCTTAAAAGCACAGGCTACAGCACTGGCTAAAAAAACAAACGGTTTGGTAGAAGCCACAGTAACAAGTAGTTCAGAAGCTAATGGCGACTTTATCCACAGGTTTTATCTAGTTGCACCAGTACTGGATTATCGTTACCACTTACTGACAGTTTTTCATGACATTAAGTTATATCCTCTCCGTATCGAATTTCTTATAGAAGGATTACAGAGTAAGCTTGGAGGTTCATTAAAAGATGAAGCAGCATTTGAGTCCTGCCTGACAAACATCTTTGCCTCCGAAAAGACAATTCAAATTATCCGAGCACTAATTTCCCAAAGCCGAGTGGCAACTGTGTGAGAAATTGAAGCTCTAGAGACGGACCGGCACCCGCTGTTCTGAGAGATGGGTTTTAATTTGGGCCACCGTGAGTTGACCGTAGTGGAGCAAAGAAGCCAGCAGAGCCGCTTCCGCCCGCCCCTCCGTTAGTGCAGCTGCGATATGTTCACAGGTGCCCGCCCCACCAGAGGCCACAACAGGAATCTGCACCTGATCCGCGATCGTCCGAGTCAGGGCCAGATCATAGCCAGCCTGGGTACCGTCTGCATCCATGCTGGTCACAAGCAATTCTCCGGCTCCCCGTTGCTCTGCCTCCCTGGCCCAGGCGATCACATCCACCCCCGTATTCTCCCGCCCTCCGCGCACGTACACATCCCAGCCAGGATTTTCAGGATCAGGCCGACGACGGGCATCGATCGCGACCACAATACATTGCCTGCCAAAGCGATCGCTGGCCCGGTTAATCAAATCTGGATCCCGCACAGCCGCAGAATTAATACTGACCTTATCAGCTCCAGCTCTCAAGAGCTTTTTGATGGTATCCAGATTTTGAATTCCGCCCCCCACTGTCAGAGGGATAAACACCTGTTCAGCCGTGCGATAGACCACATCAAAAATAATGTCCCGGTCTTCGTGGGTGGCTGTGATATCCAGAAAAACCAGTTCATCCGCCCCAGCCAGATTGTAAGCCTGGGCCAGTTCCACCGGGTCACCAGCATCCCGGAGGTTAACAAAATTCACCCCTTTAACCACACGCCCCGCCTTGACATCCAGACAGGGCAGAATTCGTTTTGCCAGCATGGGAACATCCGATGATTTCAAAAGTCTGAAGATTGTTTATTTTAGCGCTGTTCACGATTGTCATGATTAGGATTTTTGCAACCATCCTCTTGACTACCAAAGGGATTCAGGGTGTCGCTTGCTTCCCGCAGGGTGGACTATAAAAGTAGGATACGCTCATCTCCTTCTTTAGATAGATGTGTATTATCAGCAGAAGATTTACTTCTTTAGATAGATGTGCATCGTCATTAGAGAAATCCCTATTCCGCCCAATCAAAGTTTGAAGATCAGGAATAGAATCATTCTTCCAATTTTTTCTGGCCAATTACTTTATCAAAAATTTCAAATACTTCATCAAGAATTTCAAAAACCGTTCCCTGGTAGCCTGGAAAATCATTAGAAGTCTCGGAAACTTACAGGATAAATTTTGAGCCAATACTCTTCCAGCCTGAGAAAATCTCTTCTGGAAAGGCTTCTGCAGGTTAACACAGTAGAACCCTACCTCTGTAAAAAGACCTGTTCAATCACCAGAGGTATTTCCCTGGCTTGAGAAATCTAGCTCTCCTATTTATGCTTCACAAAGCAATATAAACTTTCTTGCCATTTCTGACTTTTCCCAAGTAGTTCTCAACGGAATGGGCATTCTGAGATCAGTCTAAAACCACATATGAATCGAGTGCATCCCAGTTTTGTAAGACTCATTTTGAGAATTGACCATTCAGGTAAGCACAGCGCTGCTTGAGTACTTGTGGTACGTTGTTCTTTTCCCACTGTGCTCCCGATATCTTGATGCGCTGCCCGATTTGTTTGACCGTCGATTCAATCGCACCAGAACCAATGGAGATGCCTTCGGCTTGATAATAGCCGTAGTTGACAATCCGCTGTCGATGCTTACTGAGGTAGCCAATGAAAGTCGCAACCCGCTCGTGTTTCCAA